>NZ_LZKE01000106.1:0-70743 GCF_001672675.1 Mycobacterium sp. E2327 | reverse complement strand
CCGACTCCTCAAGGACTACCAAGCCCGCACCCAACACACCCAACCCACCGCGGCTTGACATAGGAGCTATTGCTCGCCGCAGTAGCTAGCCCACCTTGTACGTCGCCAGAGCCTTGGCGACCAGCGTGCCCGACGGATCGACGATCTCGGCCTCGCAGTTGACCAACGACCGGCCCCGCCGCAGCACCCGGCCCACCCCGATCAGGTCGGTTGCCCGTGCCGGGGCCATGAAGTCCAGCGTCATCGACACCGTCACGCCCCGCAGCGACGGGGGAGCGTCGACACCGCACCACGCCGCGGCCATGACGGTCAGGTCGGCCAGGGTGGCGATGGCGCCGCCGTGCACCATGTCGCCCACGGTGACGTTGGTCGGATCCCACGGCAGCCGCAGCCTGACCTCGTCGTCGGCCAGCTGATCGGCCACGATCCCCAGCTTCGCGACGAACGGCGATTGGGGGAGGAATTGGGAAATGACTTCGCGGCCGCTCTGCGTTTCAGTCGTCATGCGCTCATGCTCGCGCACCCACCCGCCGGCGCAAAAGACAACTGACCGGGCGTGGCGTAATGCGTCGTCTGCTGGTCACCCGCGCCAAACCGTTGACATCGGCGGGGCCGGCTGGTTCTATATACGACAATGACCATAAAGATGGTCAATTCGACCACCTTTATCAGGAATCCAACGAGGTGCCTATGACCAGCGTTGTAAACACGGCCCCGGCGGCCGGCCAGTACGAGTTGAGCCATCTGCGCTCGCTCGAGGCCGAGGCGATCCACATCATTCGGGAGGTTGCCGCCGAGTTCGAGCGCCCGGTGCTGCTGTTCTCGGGCGGCAAGGACTCCATCGTGATGCTGCACCTGGCGCTCAAGGCGTTCAAGCCCGGGCGGCTGCCGTTCCCGGTGATGCACGTCGACACCGGCCACAACTTCGACGAGGTGATCGCCGCCCGCGACGAGCTGGTCGCCGAGTCCGGGGTCCGGCTGGTGGTCGCGTCGGTGCAGGAGGACATCGACGCCGGACGGGTGGTCGAGACGATCCCGTCGCGCAACCCGATCCAGACCGTGACGCTGCTGCGCGCCATCCGCGAGAACAAGTTCGACGCCGCGTTCGGCGGGGCGCGCCGCGACGAGGAGAAGGCGCGCGCCAAGGAGCGGGTGTTCAGCTTCCGCGACGAGTTCGGCCAGTGGGACCCCAAGGCCCAGCGACCCGAGCTGTGGAACCTCTACAACGGACGGCACCACAAGGGCGAGCACATCCGCGTCTTCCCGCTGTCCAACTGGACCGAGTTCGACATCTGGTCCTACATCGGCGCCGAGAAGATCAAGCTGCCGTCGATCTATTTCGCGCACCGGCGCAAGGTGTTTCAGCGCGACGGCATGCTCCTGGCGGTGGACCGGCACATGCAGCCGCGCGCCGACGAGCCGGTGTTCGAGGCCACGGTGCGGTTCCGCACCGTCGGCGACGTCACCTGCACCGGGTGCGTGGAATCCGAGGCCGCCACAGTGAGCGAGGTCATCGCCGAGACGGCGGTGGCGCGATTGACCGAGCGCGGCGCGACCCGCGCCGACGACCGGATCTCGGAGGCTGGAATGGAAGACCGCAAACGGCAGGGCTACTTCTGATGACAACGTTATTGAGGCTCGCGACCGCCGGATCCGTCGACGACGGCAAGTCCACCCTGATCGGGCGCCTGCTGTATGACTCCAAGGCCGTGATGGAAGACCAATGGGCGTCGGTGGAGCGGGCGTCGGAGGAGCGCGGCCACGACTACACCGACCTGGCGCTGGTGACTGACGGCCTGCGGGCCGAGCGGGAGCAGGGCATCACCATCGACGTCGCCTACCGCTATTTCGCAACTCCCAAGCGGAAATTCATCATCGCCGACACGCCGGGACACATCCAGTACACCCGCAACATGGTGACCGGGGCGTCGACGGCTCAGCTGGTGATCGTGCTCGTCGACGCCCGCCACGGCCTGCTGGAGCAGTCCCGCCGGCACGCCTTCCTGGCGTCGTTGCTCGGCATTCAGCACATCGTGTTGGCGGTCAACAAGATGGACCTGATCGACTGGGACAAAGAAAGATTCGAGTGGATCCGCGACGAGTTCCACGCCTTCGCGGCCCGGCTCGACGTGCAGGACGTGGCCACCATCCCGATCTCGGCGCTCAACGGCGACAACGTGGTGACCAAGTCGGACAACTCGCCGTGGTACGAGGGCCCGGCGCTGCTGTCGCACCTCGAGGAGGTCTACATCGCCGGTGACCGCAACCTGGTCGACGTGCGCTTCCCGGTGCAATACGTCATCCGGCCGCAGACCCACGAGCATCGCGACCACCGCAGCTACGCCGGCACCGTGGCCAGCGGGGTGATGCGCCCCGGCGACGAGGTGGTCGTGCTGCCCGTCGGCAAGACCACCCGGATCACCGCGATCGAGGGCCCCAACGGCCCTGTGGAAGAAGCGTTTCCACCGATGGCCGTCTCGGTGAGCCTGGCCGACGATATCGACATCTCACGCGGCGACATGATCGCGCGCGCCCACAACCAGCCGAGGGTCACGCAGGATTTCGACGCGACCGTGTGCTGGATGGCCGACAACTCGGCGCTGGAACCGGGCCGTGACTACCTCATCAAACACACCACCCGAACCACCCGCGCGCGCGTGACGGGGCTGGAGTACCGGCTCGACGTCAACACCCTGCACCGCGACAAGGGCGCAAGGGCGTTGCAGCTCAACGAACTTGGTCGCATTTCGCTGCGTACCCAGGTTCCGCTGCTGCTCGACGAGTACACCCGCAACTCCAGCACCGGCTCGTTCATCCTCATCGACCCGAACACCAACGGCACGGTGGCGGCGGGCATGGTGTTGCGTGAAGTCGCGGCGCAGACGGCAAGCCCGAACACCGTGCGGCACAAGTCGCTCGTCGGTGCGGAAGCCCGGCCGAAAGGCAAGACCGTGTGGTTCACCGGTCTGTCGGGCTCCGGGAAGTCGTCGGTGGCGATGCTAGTCGAGCGGACGCTGCTCGAAAGCGGCATTGCCGCTTACGTTCTCGACGGCGACAACCTGCGCCACGGCCTGAATGCGGACCTGGGTTTCTCCATGGCCGACCGCGCCGAGAACCTGCGCCGGCTGGCGCATGTGGCGGCGCTGCTGGCCGACAGCGGTCAGGTGGTGCTGGTGCCGGCGATCAGCCCGCTGGCCGAGCACCGCGAATTGGCCCGCAGGGTCCATGC
This sequence comes from Mycobacterium sp. E2327, assembly GCF_001672675.1. Classification (NCBI taxonomy): domain Bacteria; kingdom Bacillati; phylum Actinomycetota; class Actinomycetes; order Mycobacteriales; family Mycobacteriaceae; genus Mycobacterium; species Mycobacterium sp. E2327. Next base: position 67,514 of record NZ_LZKE01000106.1, on the reverse strand, counting down.
CGACGCCGGCGTCGAATTCTTCGAGGTGTTCTGCGACACGCCGCTCGATGAGTGCGAGAAGCGTGATCCCAAGGGGCTGTACGCGAAAGTGCGCGCCGGTGAGATCCAGAACTTCACCGGCATCGACAGCCCGTATCAGCAGCCCGAGAATCCGGATCTTCGGCTGACGCCGGATCGCAGCGTCGAGGAGCACGCGCAGCGGGTCATCGACCTGCTGGAGTTGCGCCCCTAGGGACCGCTTACCGGGGTGGCACAATCCTCACCATGCGGATGTCGGCCAAGGCGGAGTACGCGGTGCGCGCGATGGTCCAGCTCGCCACGGTCGACGGCGGCACCTTGGTGACGACCGACGAATTGGCCCAAGCCCAGGGCATACCGCCGCAATTTCTCGTCGACATCCTCACCAACCTGCGCACCGATCGCCTGGTGCGAAGCCACCGCGGCCGGGAGGGCGGCTACGAATTGGCCCGGCCCGGAAACGAGATCAGCATCGCCGACGTCCTGCGTTGCATCGACGGCCCGCTGGCGAGCGTCCGCGACATCGGCCTCGGCGATTTGCCGTATTCGGGGCCCACCGCGCCGCTGGCCGACGTGTGGCGGGCGCTGCGCGCCAGCATGCGCTCGGTCTTGGAAGAGACCAGCCTGGCCGACGTCGCGGCCGGCGCCCTGCCCAAGCACGTCGCGCAGATGGCCGATGACTACCGGAGCCAGGAACACGCACGGCACGGCTCACCGCGCGCCGGCGATTAGCCGCCCGAGCCGTAGGGGCGGGTCAGGATCTCCATGGCGTGCCCGGAGGGATCCAGGAAGTAGACCCCGCGGCCGCCGTCCCGAGTGTTAATTTCACCGGGTCGGTTGGCCCCCGGGTCGGCCCAGTGCTCCAGGCCGCGGGATTTGATCTTGCCGTAGATCGCGTCGAAGTCGTCCTCGGACACCAGAAATGCGTAGTGCTGGCGCCGGATCTCCTCGCCCTCGGGCGCGTCGGCGTAATCGAGCGTGGCGCCGTGCTCGAGCGCGACGGCCATGAAGTGACCGAACGGCTTCGGCTCCGGCAGGCCGAACAACTCGGCGAGGAACTCCGCGGACTCCCGCTTGTCCCGCGCGGCGACGATGGTGTGGTTGAAACTGATGGGCATAGTTCCCTTCTACCCCTCCGCCCTCTCCGCGAGCGTGCGTGTTTGTACGGCGACACGCCGTGCGGGCCGTCATTTTGCGCACGCTCGCGGGAAGACGACGGCATCTCTACTTGGGCGCCGTGAGCTCCAGCGCGATGTTGTCCGGGTCGCGGAACTCCAGAATGTACGACGGCCCAATGTCTTTGACGGGCTCGTGCGGCACGCCGACCTCGTCGAGATGTGCGGCCGCGGAGTCCAATTCGGCCCTGCTGGCGAGCCGGAACGCGATGTGGTCGAGCCCGCAGCGGTCCTCGTGGAAGCGGTCCGTGGCGACCGGTCGCAGGCCGAGCAGCGTTCCGCCCAGGTCGTAGATGACGCCGCCGAACAGGAAGCCGAACTGGTTGCGGGTGGCTTCGTCGGCGTTCTCGGGGACCTCGAGCAACACCGGCCAGCCGAACACGGCCTCGTAGAACCGCCGTGACCGTTCGATGTCGGTGACGGTCAGCCGGACATGCGCGATGGAGGTACTCGTGAAACCCATCTGCTTCATGGTGCCAGAATCGCGTCTGTGCAGATAGCGATGACCATGCCGGTGATGGAGCCGGACCTGGACGCGACGGTGCTCGAAAACTGGGCAAGGGCGATCGACGAGGGCCCGTTCTCGTCGCTGTGCTGGGGCGAGCGCATCGCGTTCGAAAACCCGGACAACCTGACGCTCCTCGGCGCGCTGGCCGCATGGACCACCCGGGTGCGGCTGGTGACGACGGTGATCGTGCCGCAGCTGCACGATCCGGTCATGTTGGCGAAGGGCCTGGCCACCGGCGACATGCTGAGTGGCGGCCGGCTGACGGTGGGCATCGGCGTCGGCGGCCGGCACGAGGACTACCACGCCGTGGGCGCCGACCCGGCGACCCAGACCATGCGCGGCATGGCCGAACGCGTGGCGGTGATGAAGCGGGTGTGGGCCGGCGAGAAGATCACCGAGTCGGTGCTGCCGGTCGGGCCGGCCCCGGTTCAGCCCGGCGGCCCGCCGCTGTTCGTCGGCACCATGGGTCCCAAGACCATCCGCAGCGCCGCGACCTGGGCCGACGGGCTGGCCGGCACCACGTTGGACCTCGACGTCGCCAAGCAGGACGAGCTGTTCGAGGTGGCGCGGGAGGCGTGGACGCAGGCCGGCAGGCCCAAACCGCACCTGGTGACGTCGTTCTGGTTCGCGTTCGGCGAACCCGAGCAGGCCCGCGCCCAGGTGCATCGGCACCTGCTGCACTACATGAACTGGATCCCGGCCGAGTACGTCGACGCGATGGCGCCCATGACCGGCTGGGCCGGCAGCGAGGACGAGCTGCTGGCCGTTTTGCGGAAGTTCGAGGGAATCGGCACCGACGAGGTGCAGCTCATCCCGACGAGTTCGGACCTCGACCAGCTGCGCCGCGCCGCCGACGTGGCCGCGAAGCTTTAGGCAGACGCCCGCTCGTCGTCCGCGGTGGGCTCTTGCGGCGGCTGCCCCTTGCGCAGCGTCGCCAGCAGCTCGCGATACGGCCCGACGAGGTAGACGGTGTCGCCGCCGCGCAGCCAGGCGTCGCGTCGCGGGTGCAGTTCCACCGGCGTGTCGTGGCGGGTGATCGCGATGACCCGGGTCTGGGTGGACAGCTCGAACATCTTCAGCCCGTCGAGTTCGCTGCCGGCCGCCACGTGCATGGCGCCGACCATGAAGGAACGCTGCCCCACCCAGAACGTCCCCAGCACCTGCAGCCCCATCGCGGCGCCGATGAACCATGGCGCGGCCAGATCGACCGTCGAGCGCACGTTCTCGAAGCCGAACCGCTGCGCGACCGCGGCCCCCAGCGCGCGGTCGTAGATGCGCAGCACGATCGGCACGTCGGGCCGGACCACCTCCGGCATCACCCGCGGGCCGAGCATTTCGCGCAGCACGATCCCCGTCTCGATGTTGGTCATGTCGTCCTGGGTCAACACCGCCACCGCGCGGGCCCGGTCGACGCGGGCCGCCGCCAGCGTCTGGCGCAGCGTCGCATCCCCGAAGATCACCGGCACGTCCAGATCGTCCGCCGCCGACAGGAAGCGGTTGTTGTCGTCGCGCTCGATGACCGCCACCTCGTAGCCCGCGCCGGCCAAGTCGGCGACGACACGGCTGCCGAACGACCCCAGCCCGACGACGATGACGTGATTGTGCAGGTGGCGCGCCCGCCGGCGGCCGGCCGAATGCGCGAAACGCCGCGACAACAGCAGGTCCGCCATGAACGCGACCAGCAGCGCCGTGGTCGTCACGCCCGCGAGCATCAGCATGATGCTGAACAGCCGCAACCACGTGGGTTGCTGCAGGAAGCTGAAGTCGCCGTAACCGACGGTCGCGATCGTCTCGGTGCTGAAATACAGCGCGTCGAGCCAGGTCATTGTCGCCCGCGGCTGGTAGCTGAAGCGCAGCACGACGGTCGACCCGATCAGCAGCAGCGCCACGGCCACCAGGGCGCGCGGCAGCATCGGGTTGACGTCGTCACGCAGGCCGCGGGCGGCATCGAGCAGCCGACGCAGCCAGGCCCGGCGCGACCGCCTCGCCGTCGGTTTCGGAACCCTGATGCCGCGCGCGGCCAGCTCGTCGGCGGTGCCGATCATCGCGGTCCAGTCGCCGGCGTGCACCGGCAGATCTCGGCCCGGGCACGGCTCCACCGCGCCCGGCGTGGCGCAGTTCTCGCCGTGGATGACCGCCACGGGCGCCAGGTCGCCGTAGATCTCGCGCAGGGTCGCGTCGCGCGGCGCCTCGGAGCCCGAGACGACGAACTTGATGCCCGCCGCCTCGAACGGGTGCACGGTGTGGGCTAGGCAGGCCTCGACCACGGACGGCGCCGCGAGGTCCGCGACGTCCAGGATCGCGCCGGGGCGCTTGTCGGCGGCCATCGCCGTGCGCAGCACGTCGTTCGCCAGCCGCGCCACCACCCGGACGTTGGGGTTGGCTTTCCTTGCCAGCAGGGCGATTTCGAGATTGATCGCGTCGTCGTCGCCGGCGCAGATCACCGCGCGGGCGCGGGCGATCCCGGCGGTGGCGAGCTCGGTGGGGCTGGTGAGCTTGACGATGTGCACGCCGGCGTTGTTGAGTTCCTCGACGATCGTCGTCGCCAGCGCGTCCTCGCCGCTGACGATGATGTGGCTACGCATGCCGGAGCGGCGGATCTCCCTATCTTCAGGGGCCATCGGTGCATTATCGCGGTCGCGGTGGCATCAGACGAGTCCACCGCGCGGGCGCTACAGGACTTTGAAGTCGGACGGTGACCAGAACGCCCGCATCGACGTGATCTTCGCGTCGTCGTCGAACGTCATCGTCGAGATCGGTGAGAGCCGGCTGCGGCTGTCGCCGCCGTCGAGGGTGAGGTGCCACAAGAACGCGGCTTCGCTGCCACCGACCCGGATCTCGAGGAGTTCCGTGTCCTTGTTGGCGTCTTGAAATCCGGCATAGAACTCGCGGATGGCGTCGTGGCCGCGGCGAAGGTCGGTGCCGATCGGATCCTCGACCGTGGCGTCGGCGGCGTAGAGCGCGACGATGTCGTCGGTCTTGCCGTCGGCCACGAGCGCGAGGTAGCTCTTGACGGTCTCGGTGATGGCTTCGGGGGATGGCATGGCTTCGGACGCTACCGCACCGGTGATACTGGGCGGCGTGCCCTTCATCGAATGCGTCGCGTCCCGCGAGATCTACCGGAACCGATGGTTGGTGGTGCGGGAGGACCAGATCCGCCGCCCCGACGGCAGCGCCGGCATCTACTCCGTGATCGACAAGCCGACCTACGCGCTGGTGATGCCCTACGACGGGAAGCGCTTCCGGCTGGTCGAGCAGTTTCGTTACCCCCTCGGCGCGCGGCGCTGGGAGTTCCCGCAGGGCAGCGCCCCCGATCACGCGGAGCCCGACCCGCACGAGCTGGCCGAGCGTGAGTTGCGCGAAGAAACCGGGCTGCGCGCGACGTCGATCGAGGCGCTGGGCCTGCTGGACGTCGCCGCCGGGATGACGAGCCAGCGCGGCTGGGCGTTCCTGGCCACCGGCATCGTCGAGGGCGAGGCGGACCGCGAGCACGAGGAACAGGACATGCACAGCGAGTGGTTCTCCCGCGCGGACGTCGAGGAGATGATGCGCACCGGGGTGATCGCCGACGCGCAGTCGATCGCCGCCTATGGGCTGTTTCTGCTGCGGGAGCGATGACTTCCGGCTCGGGCACCGGTCATTACCGATATGCCGGTCACCGAACGCAATCTCGACGGATACGGCGCACCGCCGATTGACTGGGACCGGGTCCGGGCCGTGCTGGACGGTGAGCTGCCGCAGGCGCCGGGCACCGGCGGTCCGGCGCGCCACACGGTGTGGCTGACCACGATCAATCCCGACGCCAGCCCGCACGTCATGGCCGTCGGGGTCGTTCGATGCGGCGGCAGCTGGTATTTCAGCTCCGGGCTCGCGACCCGAAAGTCCCGGAACCTCGCCCGCGACCCCAGGTGTGCGCTCAGCCTCGCCACCGAGCCGTTCGACCTCGTCGTCGAGGGCACCGCCGAACTGGTCACCGACACGAGTGAATTGGCCTCCGTCGCAGCCGCTTTCGTCGACGACGGATGGCCGTGCCAGGTGGCGGGCGACGCGCTCACGGCGGAGTTCAGCGCCCAGTCGGCGGGCCCGCCGCCGTGGCACGTCTATCGCGTCAGGGCGTCGACGGTGTTCGCCCTTGGCACGACGGAACCCTTCGGCGCCACGAGGTTTCAGCTGGGCTGAGCGGAAAGGCCGGCCGCGGCCCGGATCTCCCGGCGCGCCGCGGCCCGGTCGGCGTCGGGAAATATGTAGTGGCTCAATGCGGTTCGCGCGACCGCACCCGCAAGGTCGCGGGCATCCACCGTTGTGGCGAACGCCCCCTCGCGGGCGCAGCGCTGAAAGACCGCCGTCAAGCCGTCGGCCAGCATCGGCAACGCCTGGGCCATCTGGTCGTGGGCGAACGTCGGCTCGAGGTCGAGCAGCCGTCCGGGCGGTTGCGCCTCGACGAAGGTCGCGACGACGTCGACGGCGGCCTCCAGGCGCGCGACTCCCACGACCCCGGACATCGCGGCGTCCATCGCGTCGTTGAAGCGGCGGCGCTCGCGTTTGCCCAGCGCGTCGATGAGTTCTTCTTTGGACGTGAAGTAGCGGTAAATGGTGGGCCGCGAAACCCCGGCCAGGGTCGCCACATCCGAGAGCGACATCCTGCGGGCGCCCGTCCGGAATACCAGTCGCTGCGCCGCGTCGAGGATCCGATCGGACAGATCCGCCGTGGCGACCCCTACAGCTTGCCGAGCTCGCGCAGCCATGAGATCAGCAGCCGTAGGCCGTCATCGAAGGACATGGGCGCGTAGCCGAGGCGCCGGGTGGTCAGGTTGTCGGTCGCCCTGGGCTTGCGTTCGGCCTTGGCCGCGGCCGCCGCGATCGCCATCAGGGTGGGCCCGAATTCGGCGGTCAGCGCCTCGGGGTCGCTGCGGTAGTCGAGATCCTCGACGCGGTGGTCGATTCCGGCGATCTCGCAGGCGCGGTTGATGCCGCCGGCGGTGCTGAAGGTGTCCTCGGGACGGCCGACCAGCAGGTAGCGTTCCCCGGCCACGCCCTTGTCCAGCGCGGCGATAGAGCCCTGCGCCACGTCCGCGCCCGCCACCCAGGTCACGGGAAAAGCCAGATAGCGCTTGATCTTTCCGCGCATGCCGGCCAGCAGCACCCGGTTGAAGCTGGTGCGGTGCAGGGCGCGCGCGACGACCAGCCCGGGACCGAAGATGGCGCCGGGGTGGCACGTCAGCACGTCGTCGCCCGCGGCGGCGCGCCGGTGCGCTTCCAAAAAGGCGGCGAGCTTGGTGACGGTGTAGGGGTCGCGCGGCGGATTCTTCAGCACGGGCGCCTCCTCGAAGTCGACGCCGGTGCTCAGGTCGAGGAAGGTGGCGGTGCTCAGCGCGACCACCCGGCGCATGCCGTGGGCCTTGGCCGCGTCCAGGACATGCGTGGTGCCGAGCGTGTTGACGGCCTTGAAGTCCTCGAGGTCCTGGCTCGCGCCGCCCAGCAGCGCGGCGCAGTGAATGGCCGCCTCGGCGCCCTTCGCCGCGGCCAGGACGTCATCGGCGTCGGTGATGTCGCCCTTGACCAGTTCCACGCCGATCCCGGCCAGTGCCGCGGCGTCGTCGGGTTCGCGCACCAATGCGCGGACGTGGTCGCCCCGCTCGATCACCTGCTGGCACACGTTGCCGCCGGTCTGCCCGGTCGCGCCGGTGACGAAGATCGTGCTGGCCATGGCGACCCTCCGAGGTTTTTACATATCGGACAGATTCGGTAATGACTGTAAACCTTGACGTCGGTTTGTTCTATATTTAGCTGCATGACACTCGACCCCTCAAGTGTTCTGCTGACCGATCGCGTCGCGGTCGTCACCGGCGGTGGCGCGGGCATCGGTCGCGGCATCGCGCGGGGGCTGACGGCCTTCGGCGCCCGCGTCGCGATCTGGGAACGCGACCCCGAATCGTGCGCGGCGGCCGCCAAAGAGATCGGAGCGCTGGGCCTCTCCGTCGACGTCCGCGACAGCGCCGCGGTGGACGCCGCGCTGGCGCAGACCTCCGCCGAACTTGGGACGGTGAGCATCCTGGTCAACAACGCCGGCGGGGTCTTCTGGTCGGGCATCCTCGCCACCAGCGAGAACGGCTGGGACGCGCTGTACAAGGCCAACCTGCGCCACGTCTACCTGTGCACCCAGCGGGTGGCGCGCGTCCTGGTGGAGCAGAAGCTGCCGGGCAGCGTCATCAGCGTCACCTCGATCGAAGGCGTGCGCGCCGCACCGGGTTACGCGACCTATGCGGCGGCGAAGGCCGGTGTGATCAACTACACGAAGACCGCCGCGTTGGAGCTTGCGCCGCACGGCATTCGGGTCAACGCGCTGGCCCCCGACATCACTCTGACCGAAGGCATCAGAGCGATCGCGCCGCCCGGATCCGAGGAGCGATTCGGTCTGACGGTCCCGATGGGGCGGGCCGGTCACGTCGACGAAATGGCCGGCGCAGCAGTCTTTCTCGCGTCCGACATGTCCAGCTACATCACCGGTCAGACGATCCACGTCGACGGCGGCACCCACGCCGCCAGCGGCTGGTATCACCATCCGCAAACCGGCGCGTACGCGCTCGGCCCGTCGAGCGGCTGAGCACCCCGCGCGGCAACGGCGGAGCGAAGAGGAGTCGACATGGGCGTGAACAACACCGGCGGCATGGCCTGGCGCCACCGGTGCGCGGATCAAACCTATGCGACAGTGGCGCTATGGCATTCGATGAGTTGTCCACATTTCGCGGCACCCCGCCGTGGCGTGACCCGCTCACCATGTCGTTTGGCCTGCACCGCAGGTTGCTGCTGTTGCGGTTTCGCTGGCACGACAAAGCAGCGCAGCGAAACGCTAAGCGCCAGTGTCCAGGCCGGCGTGCGCCGACATCCCGCCGTCGATCGAGAACATCTGCCCGGTGATGTAGCGGGACTGCTCGCAGGCGAGGAAGACGACGAGGTTTGCGACGTCCTGCGGTTCGCCGAGGTAAGGCGTCAACGTGGCCCGGGCGAGCCGGCCGATGACGTCCTCGGAGAGGTGCGCGCGAACGGCGTCGGTGAGGATCAGCCCGGGCACGACGGTGTTGGCCCGCACCCCGGCCTTTCCCTCGCTGGTCGCGACGTACATCGTCAGCGCATGTACCCCGGACTTCGACACACCGTAGGCCAGGCGGGTGCGGTCGCCCGCCAGCGCCGCGCCCGACGACATGTTGACGATGGAACCGCCTCCGCTCCTTCGCATTTCGGGAACCGCGTGCTTGCACATGAGCAACTGGCTACCGAGGTTGACTTCGAGCGATCGCTGCCACACCTCCAGCGGCATCTCGGTGACGGTGGTGTCTCGCGACAAGAAGTCGCTGGCCGTCAGCGCCGCGTTGTTGTGCAGCACGTCGACGCGGCCGAACTCCGCGAGGGTGGACCGCACCACTTGGCGCGCCGTGGCCTCCTCGGCGAGATCGCCGCCCAGTGCGATCGACCGGGCTCCCGTTCGCGCAATCTCGTCGGCGACCACGCCGGCCTTCGCCTCGTCGATGTCGACGACGGCGACGGCGGCGCCTTCGCGCGCCAACTCGTGCGCCGTCGCCGCACCGATTCCGCCCGCACCCCCGGTGACTATCGCGACCTTTCCGGCGAGTCTGGACATCGAGTCCTCCCAAATCATCGGGGCTTTTCGGTGATGCACAAGAAAGTTAGCGTGATCTAATGCCGCGTATTGCGCCAATTCCGATGGAAGAGCTCAGCCCGCACTCCCGCGAAATCGTGGAGGCCGGCGTAGCCGCCGGGCTCTACGCGACGCCGGTGCCTCTGCAGATATTCGCGTATCGCAGCGCACAGCTCGAACAGGTCAACATGGCCAGACACCAGCTCGGCGCCGGCACCCTGCTCGGCGGCCGGATCCTGGAGCTGCTGCGCATCCGCAGCGCTCAACTCGGCGAATGCGAGCCGTGTAGCCAGTCGCGCAAACACGATTCGATCACCGACGAGGACGTCGCGTGCCTGCTCGCCCCGGGCCACGGCGCGCTCACGCCGCAGGAGCAGATGGCCGTCGAGTTCCTCGACCTGCTGTCGGCGGACCATCACGCCATGGACGACGAGTTCTACAAGCGCCTCGGGGAGCACTTCACCGCCGCGCAGGTCATCGAACTCGGCTTCACCTGCGCCGGCGTGATGGGATTGCACCGCTTCATCCACACCCTCGACGTCTATGGCGACTCGGCGCCCGTCATCGAGTACGACGCGGATCAGGTCGACAGCATCAAACCCGCGTGACTAGGTGAGTGGATAGGGCCCGAAGCGGCCCCAGGCGACGAAGATCGCGAGCGCCAGCAGCACCGCGTTCATCGCGACGAACGGTGTCTCCTTGCGCCGGGCGTGCACCACGGCCGCACCGATCATCACCACCGCGAGCCCGAGTGCGGCCAGCGGCACCAGGATCGGCGCGATGTGCACCAGAGCCGGCACGATCAGCCCGATCGCGCCGAGGATCTCGGCGACGCCGATGAGCCGGATCGTCGTCGGGCTGTAGTCCTCCGCCCAACCGAAGCCCGAGCCCACCAATTGGTCCTTGGTGCGAACGAGTTTCAGCAGCCCGCTGCCGGCGAACGTGACCGCCAGAACGATCGCGACGATCCACAGCGCCAGGTTCATCCAGACCTCCTCGGGGGAGCGCGATCTCGTGATCATCCAACGACAAGCGGCCCGCGGCAAGGGTGTCACTCATCGGCACCTACTAGAGCCGGCGATGCAATTGCGGCAAGAATGACTCCATGTCCGACCGGTCCTTCGACGCCACCAACCCGTTCCATCGAGCGATGCGCACGTTCGCGGCCACGAAGGTGGGGTCGGCGTTCATGCGCCCGACGGCACACCATCTGGACCGGCTCGTCAGCAAGCTGACCGGTGGCCGAAGCAGCTTCGCCGGGATCGTGACCGGGGTTCCCGCGGTCATTCTCACCACCACCGGCGCCAAGTCCGGTCAACCCCGCACCGTCGCGTTGTACGGAATCCCGCACCCCGACGGCGTCGGCCTCATCGCGTCCAACTGGGGCGGCGAGAAGCACCCGGCCTGGTACTACAACCTCAAGGCCAACCCGAAAGCCACGGTGTCGATCGGCCGCGAAACCTGGCCCGCCACCGCGCGGCTGGCCACGCCGGCCGAGCGCGACGAGATCTGGGCGAAAGGGCTCCGGATGTACCCCGGCTGGCGCAAGTACGAGGCGCGCGCCGGCGACCGCCACATCGAGGCGTTCGTCCTCAGCCGGGATTGACGACCGCCGGCAATTTCGGCCAGCGAATTCTTGTCAGGTCGAGGCGACCAGGCGCTGGATGTGGGGAAGAATCAACCGGCACTCGGCGGCGCTTAGCCGCAAAGTGCCGCGCTCGCCGTCTCTGGTGTCGAACGACAGGGTTAGCGAGCCGCGTTCGATCAGCGGTACTTCGCCAAGATGGCCCTGGTAGGCCGCGAACTTGGGTTCCTCGATCACGACGAGCATGCAGTGCGGTCCTCTCCGGTTGTTCCCCGACGCTCCCGGTGCGAGCCTTTGCTCAGTATCTAACCCTCTCTAACCCTCGCAGATCGCCTATGACGGCCTCCGGCTGGTTTGCCAGCGACGCGTTGATTACGCGCGAAGCAAATTCTGCGGTTGATCATTTTGGCGCTGTGATCGATCCGGGCGCGGTAATCAGTGATTGACGTTAACGCCGCCTGCAGATGGAGACCCGACGACGGTCGTCGGCGTGCCAGGACTCGCGGCCGCGGGCCCGCCGGCAGCTCCGCCAAGAAAACCGCCCGCGAAGGAAGCGCCCTGGTCAATCACTGCCGCGTTGGTCGCGTACGTGTCATGTGCGGCGAAATTCATCCCGTCAGCGCAGATCGGGTCCCCGGGAGCACAAATCTGGATCGTCTTGGCCTGGTAGAGCGGACCGATGACGACCGGCGGCTCGCCAAAGAAATTCATGGCCCGTTCGTTCGGCACCGAGAAGAGCACGACCGATGAGACGTGGTTGGCCACCTCCGGGTCCATCGGTTTCGGCACCGTCGTCGGATCGATCCCGGGCGGTACGGCAGCCGACGTGACGAAGCCCATCACGGCCGCGCCCTGCGAATAACCGCCCAGCACCATCTTGGTGTTGGGGCAGTCGTGCGCCATCGACACGACATGCGCGCCCGCGTCCCTGATGCCGGCCTCACCCGCGTTCGTCCAGTCGTGGGTGGCGGGGTAGTTGACCGCATATTCGTCGAGCGACTTTGCGCCCACGCGGGTGCGCAGGGAGTCGACAAATGCTTGCCCGGTCGGGCCGAGCCCGGCGGGGTCGTCGGTGCCGCGGGCGAACACCACCTGAACGTCCGGACACGGATCGGCGGAGGCGAAAGGGGCGAGCACGGGAGCGCTGATGCCCGACGCCGCAGCTACCGCAGCGACAAGCAAGCGAGGGAGCTGACGCGCGATCATGCCGCGGTGTGCCCACTCGTGCGAGATTTAAACCCTGACTTTCAGGAGCCCGTCTACCACGACCGGTCCCCCGAGCGCTGACTGAGCCGGGATACCATGCACGGTCATGAAGCGCACTGTCGCGCTGCTGGCAGCGGCCCTTTTCCTCATGTTGTTCCGACCGCTCACGCGGACGACAATGACACCGCGTTCCTGAATGCGCTCCACAATCAGGGGATCTCAAGCGCTAGGGGAGACCAGGGCCTGATCAATATGGGTCACAAGATGTGCGCCCTGCTGGCGCAGGGCCGCAGCACGGATTCGATCGTGGGCATGGTCCAGTCGCACGAGCGAAACGGTATGACCGACGACGACGTGAGGTTTTTGGTGCGAACTTCGGCCACGTCATACTGCCCCGAATATGCGCCGTAAGGGATTACCAGTTGAGGCGCCGCTGGTGCCCCCGGCAGGATTCGAAAATGCCGCTGCCTTGGTAGCTCATACCAGCTATCATCAGTAGAAATAATCTCTGACCTGCTGATCAGCTGATCGTAGTTGATGCGCTTTCGTTTGCACAACTATGCACGAATCAACACTCTAATCACAGACAGATAACAGAGCGGAGCAACTTGTGGCGGGCAAAAAGGGGCGACGTGGCTGGGGCTGGATACGCAAATCGGGCACGACCACCTGGCATGCCTCCTACAAGGGTCCCGACGTCCTGCGCCACAACGCGCCGCACACCTTCAGCGCCAAGATGGACGCCGAGGGCTGGCTGGCCAATGAGCGCAGGCTGATCGAGCTGGGCATCTGGACGCCGCCGGCGCAGCGGGAAGCGGAGAAGCTGGCCGGCTCGATCACGGTTGCCGACTACGCGAAGACATGGATCGAGCAACGTCCCCTGAAAGCGCGGACCAAGATCGGATACGAGGCGCTGCTCGAGCGCCGAGTCAAGAATTCGATGCTCGCGCAAGTGCCGCTGAAAAACTTGACACCGGATGCGGTGCGGTCGTGGTACGCGGCCATGGGCACGGAGAAACCCACCGCGCGCAGTCACAGCTACCAGTTCCTGCACGCGGTGTGCGCCACGGCAGTGATCGACGGCCTGCTGCCGTCGAATCCGTGCAATATCCCGCGCGTCATGAACCCGACGACCAAGAAGCAACCTGTGATCCTCGACCCCGATGAAATCGCCGCCCTCGCGGAGGCGATCCCATTGGCCCAATTTCGCGTCCTGGTTCTCATCGCAGCCTGGTGCGGACTGCGGTGGGGTGAAGTATCAGAACTGCGCCGCAAGGACGTCAGCGCCGACCACAGCGTCATTACGGTAGGGCGGGCGGTCACCCACCGCGAAGGCTGTCGGATCGATAGCCCGAAATCAGGCAAGGGCCGCGCGGTTGTCGTCCCGCCACACATGCGTGGCGACCTTGCCGACCATCTGGCGCAACACGTCGCCGAGGGTGCCGACGCACTGCTGTTCGTACCTGTCCGCGGCGGCTGCCACCTGAACGACAAAGCCTTTCGAGACAGTTACTTCATCCCGGCGCTCACGAAGATCGGCCGCGACGGCAAGAAGAAGCCGCGGCCGACCATCCACGACTTGCGTCACTTCGCAGGGACGCAGACAGCACGCGTCGGCAACCTCGTGGAGACGATGGCCCGGCTCGGCCACAGCACGGTCCGCGCCAGTCTGCTTTACCAACAGGCGGTGTCCGGACGTGACGCCGAGGTCGCTGAAGCGCTGTCGCAGCTTGTTGGCCCAAAAACCGAAAGCTGAGATGCGGCTGAGATATTCGCGTCGCCAGTAATCATTTCGGATGCCTCCGGCCGCTCTACGTGCGGTGATAGGCGGAAGCCAGTTAACACCTGTAGACCGCACTACGGTCGAAGACCGCCGAAAACCGTTGCTAGCTAGTCAGCTTTGAGCACAGAAGCATCGTAGTGCGCAGAATAGTAAATAAGATCTGTAGAACTATGAAACCTACTCAATTGGACATCCGCAGCGCCGCAGCCCTGCTCGGCGTCCACCCCTGCACGATTCGCCGTTATATAGCGGCTGGCATCCTACCTGCGCACCGGCTCGGTCCGCGGCTCATCCGGATATCGGCCGATGACGTCGAAAAGCTCACTCGACAGTCGGCAATCGGCGCGTAAACAGTTCCTCCACAACCACTCTCAGGGCGGGCCAGGTCCAACCCCACCTGGATTAGAAGGCTCAATCATGTCGACAATTGAAGATACGGAAAACCCCCCGGCGTTGCACCGAGGGGCTCACCACATGTCCGAAATCGCCACCGCACCACTGGGAACGACCTCGTTAGTAATCGATGATACGGCATTAGACGAACACGACGACGGCTACACCGCAGATGCGTCCTGGCAGAACAACTTCGAGCGGATGGCCCGGTGTGCCGCGCACAAGGGTCGTTTCTATGCGATCGCGGGCTCCAACGTCCGGCGCCGCGCCGACGAGATACGCGCGGGGTGGTCGTGATGGCCGACATTATGGCCGCCCTGGAAGGCAAGAAGACGAAGGCCGACGCCTTCGATGATTGGTTCGATGGTGGCGAAGCCAAGCCGCATCGAATCTCCGGTGGTGCAAGGGCATTCATTCCGACTGACGCTGACCAGCGCTATGCGCTGGGTGCCCTCGAGCGCCTGGCCGGCGAGGTCGCGATGGCACCCATAGGTGAGCGCAACGACAAATGGCTGAACCCGAATGCCTTGCGCGCCTACCGTGTTGCCGACGGCAACGGTTTGGACCGGCAGATCGTTACGGACACCATGATGGAAGCGGGCCGACGGTGCGGTCTACCCGACGCCGAGATCGACCGTACATTGCGGTCCGCGCGCAACGGCGCCGACAAATATGGTCCGGCGCGGCGTGATCCCGGCGAGGGGCAGCAGCAGCTTGGTAACACTACGTTCGACCCGGCTGGACAGCCGTCGGCAGATGAAGCGGCGGAGCAGCGCCAGCTGCGTATCGAATACCGCGCCGAGCAACTTCGGATCGACAGTGAGGCAAAGGCGCTGGTCGCCGCCGAGACTCGCCCGAAGGTCGAGTATCCGCCGGTGCGCTCATTGACCGAGCTACTGGCGCAGCCGTGTCCGCCGACACGATGGCGCATCGAGCAGGTCGCCCCGATCGCCGCGCGCATCATTCTGTCCGCCCAGTACAAGGCCGGCAAAACAACGCTGCGGGACAACATGGTTCGGTGCTTGGCCGACCGCGAGCCGTTCCTGGGGCAGTTCGCGATTAATGACCCGGCCAGTGCGCTCGTGCTGATCGACGACGAACTGTCCGAGCACATGGTGCAGGATTGGCTCGGGAGGCAGGGGATTCGGAACACCAACGCCGTCGCCGACGTGATCACGTTGCGCGGCAAGGTGTCAGCGTTCAACCTGTTCGATGACGACTGCCGCGAGACATGGGCGAAGCGGTTCCGCGACCTCGGCTGCGACTACCTGATCCTGGACTGCCTTCGCCCCATCCTCGACGCGTTCGGCCTGGATGAAAACCGCGACGCCGGACTGTTCCTGGTCCAGTTCGACGCGATGCTCGAGTCGGCTGGCATCCGTGACGCGCTGCTGGTGCATCACATGGGACACAGCGGTGAGCGGTCGCGCGGTGACTCCCGCCTGCTGGACTGGCCCGACGCGAACTGGCGACTACTGCGGGAGGATCCCGAAGACCCCGCATCGGACCGCTATTTCAGTGCGTTCGGCCGCGACGTCGCGGTCCCCGAGGGGCGCCTGAGCTTCGACCCAGCCACGCAACACCTGCGGTATGCACCCGGCTCGCGCGGCGATGCGCAGACCGAAGCCGCGCTGGCGGCGGTGATCGAGGTACTTGTCAATGACGCCCGATCGGGCGGGCCAGGTATGAGTGGCCGGGCGATCGAGGGAGCGCTGATGGGTGTCGACCACACCCAGAAGGCAGTCCGCAGCGCTGTCAAACTGGCCGAGGATCGAGGGCTGATCTCGACGGCGCAGGGGGCGAGAAACGCCACGCTTCGCCGCATTGCGCAACCCTGCTGTGTGTGCTTCCAACCGCTCGCCGCGGGCCAGGTTTTACGGCACGAAGCATGCGTCGAGGAGGCGGCGTGAACCCGTCAGTGCGTCAGTGCGTTGCAGTGCGTTGCCAGTGCGTTGACGCACTCAGCCAGCCAGTGCGTCAGTGCGTCAGTGCGTATATAGATAACGCACTCGCACCGCACGCGCTCGACCCCGAAACAACAGTTCAGTGTGTCAAGCAAAGACCGCAATGCTGCGGTCGCCTCACCGAGACTGGCTCGCCGTGCCGACGCCGCGGCCGCTGTCCGTTCCACCCTCGGCGGCCTCGGCTGACCATCGGCCGGCCGCGCGGTATCTCGAAGATCAACGCCCACAGAACCGAGTGCGTCCGAGGCCATCCGTTCGACGCCGCGAATACCTACCGATGGACCGACACCCGCGGGTATGCCCACCGCAGTTGTCGGGCGTGCAACCGGCTGCGTCGGGCTGGGCAGGCGTCATGACCGGCCAGATCGAACTGGCCGTCGAGTGGGTGGCGACCTACCTCAGCACCGGCCCCAAGACCGAGCGCCAGTGGCGCGAGGACGTCCCACGGCACATCGGCCGTCACTCGATCAACTGCGCCAAGAAGCGCCTCGGCGTCGTTCAATTCCGCCGCAACTGGCGTAACTGGCTGGCGCTGCCGACCGACCCATCCATCCCCACCGAAAAGGAGAACCGATGACTACCACCGACACCCCACCCATTCCTCTGAATCGGGTACGCGCGATCGGCCGCGACCTGCTGCACGCCGCGGCGGGATTCGGCGGCAGGGATGCCATCGACGTCTGGCAGACCGCCACGGCGGTCACCACGATCGCCCCGGACGCGCCGCAATGGCAGATCATCGCGGTCGCGGCCACGCTGGTGCGAAAACTGGCCGGGCGCACCAGCTTCGATGATGTGACTGATGACGAGGTCCAGGCCGCGCAATGGTTGCGTGAGCTCCGGAGCAGCGTCGGGTGTGGCCAGTTCGAGAGAACGATCACCTTTGAGCAGGCCAGGGTGATGACCGCGATTCTCGGCATGGCTGAGGTCGCGACGCCCGGCAGCGAATGCAGCAGGGTCGTCGATCAGGCGATGGCCTGGGAGGAGCGCTTCACGATCATCGACTGCTGGCAGGTCACGTACCTGGCGGTGCAGTTGATCCGAATGATCGCCGACTTCAGCGGCGATCCGCTGCGGCTGCTGTGCGTGGTGATCGACGAGCTCCGGCACCGGAAGGACGAGAACTGATGACCACGACCACCGAAACCCCCGACACCGCACCGGAAACCGGGACCGACGCCGCTGACACCGACGCGGCGGCCGAGGACTACGACACCATCCTGCAGGACCTCGAGGCCGACCGCGACCACTGGCGCAGCCGGGCGGAGATCGCCGAAGCCAACCTCGAGGCCGCGGTGCAGCGTGCGGACACGGCCGAGGCCGCGCTTGCGGCTGCCCAGACCAATCCTGGTGAGCCAGAACCTGATCCGGAGGTAGATGGCGAGGGCAAGCCCGCCAACGAAGCCCAGGAGGAGCCTGAGACACCCGAAACCGACGAACCACGCGGTCGCGATCGGCGGTACCGAGAGCGGTTGCGCGAGACCGAGGCCGAACGCGATGCGCTGGCCGAGACGCTGGCCAACACCCGGCGCGCGATTCTCGACCAGCACATCGCCAGTGCCGGATACAAGCCCGGCGCGTTCAGTGACCTCAATCCCGACGACGTTCTCAGCGACACCGGTCTGATCGATGGCGCAAAGGTGGCAGAGCGCATCGCGGCCCGCGTCAGCGATTTCGGTCTCAGCCCGCAGCCGCGCCGCCCGCAGCCCGACCCCATGGCCGGCGGTGGCGGTGGGTCTGCCGGGAAGTCGGGACGCGAAACCTGGGACGCCGCGTTCACCGGGGACGTCGCCCGAACCAGATAGAATGGCTGCAACCCTGCGGGTCGCGGGGGACACGGGCCAGGCGGTGCCGCCGTGAGACATCCATTCAATTCGTTGCATAGCAACGTGTCTCACGGCTGCTGCCGTGGAAAGGCAAGTGTTCAAAATGAGTGCTCCATTCAACACCACCGGATCGGCCAAGGCCTTCCACCTCGACGTCCAGGGCGTCGAACCCCAAGACGTCATCCCCGAGGCGCTGATCCTGCAGACCAGCACCAAGGCCGGCGACGTCGAGGGCGACGAACCCGCGGTCCGCGTCCCCCGCGTCACGCTGGACGGCGCGCCCGGCTTCGTCCCCGAGGGCGACGCGATCGACGAGTCCGACCCCGACGACAGCGAAACCGTCATCCACACCGGCAAGATCGCCGTGCTGACCAGCGTGTCGCGCGAGCAGTATGGCCAGGGGACAGCTTCGTCCCTGCTCAACGCCGCCGTTCGCCGGTCCATGGTCCGGAAAGCCAACAGCGCCTACTTGGCGCAGGCGGCGCCGGTCGGTCCAGCCGTCACCCCGCCCGCCGGGCTGCTGCACCAGTCCTTCCACGACGGCGGCATCCTGGACGAATCGCTCGACGCTCTGATCGACGCCGTGGCCTACATCGAAGACGACGGCGGTGTGGCCAGCCACATCATCGCCAGCCCGACCGCGTGGGCGGAGCTGCAGAAGTTCAAGACCGCGACCGACTCCAACCAGTCGCTCGTCGGCGCCGGAACCAGCAGCGCGACACGGCAAGTCCTGTCGCTACCGGTGGTCACCGACCGCGATGTGCCGGCCGGTCAGCTGGTCGTGGTCGACAAGAACGCGATCCTGGCAGTCTGGGGTCAGTTGCTCATCGCCACGAGCTCGGACTACCACTTCAACCGGGACAGCATCGCGATCCGCGCGACGTGGCGGTTCGGCCAGCAGATCGCGCACCCCAACCGGGTGGTCGTCCTGGGTATCGGCGGTTCGTAAACCCCGATGCTCGGTCACCGAGGAACAGGTCGCGGCGCGGGCAATGCCAGTCTCTACAACGGCATTCGCCCGCTGCCGCGCCGCGAAGAACTGTTGGGGCCGCAGGGAGCTTTACTCCTTTCATCCCCGCGGCCCCAACACTCGACCACCACGATCGCCGTCGTCGCCCACAACAGTCGATCATCGATGGCGCAGACGCTGGTCGGCACCGTCCGCGCCGACCACCTGGCCATGGACGACGGCCGACTCGGCTGCGAGGGCAATCACCGACGCGCCTGGAACTGGCTGCGCGACAACGCCACCAACAGCAGCGGCTGGTCAGTCGTGCTCGAGGATGACGCCCAACCCACCGAGGGATTCCGGGATCAGCTCGACGCGGCGCTGGCCGTCGCCCCGAGCCCGGTCGTGTCGCTGTACCTCGGTCGCGAGCGGCCGCCATACGCACAGGAGCGCATCGCCCGCGCTGTCGTGCGAGCCGGTGACTCGGCGTCGTGGATCGTCGCGCCGCGGATGTGGTTCGCGGTCGGCGTCGCGGTGCTCAGCGATCTGGTTCCCGATCTCACGCAGTACCTCGAGTGCGACCCGCGCAAGAGCAGGCCGATCGACGAGGCGATCGGGCGCTGGGCAATGAAGCACCGGCGACCCGTCGCCTACACCTGGCCATCACTCGTCGACCACGCCGACGTCGTGCCGGTCATCGGGCAGCGCGCCGACCGGCAAAGCCGTGACCGTGGCCGCCGAGCATGGCTGGTCGGTGGACGCCAGCGATGGACTACGGACACGGTGACGATCTGATGCGCAGCAACGACATTCGATGCCCTGGGCCGCTACCCCTCCCCGGCGCCCCAGCGGCCCACGGTAGTCATTGGTGCCCTGATCCTGCTCGGGTCTGGGGTTTTTCGAAGCGCACGCGCGTAGAGGCTTGAAACGGAAGGAAATACGCATGTTCGGGCCCTGGATCAGAACCCTTATCCCGTGCGGTTGGTGCGGCCTGCGCGTCCCACAGACGACTTCCGGCCGCGGCCGGCGCTGGTGCTCCGATGCTTGCCGGATGCGCTCCTATCGAGCCCACCAGCGAACACGCCGGGGCCGTGCGCAGTGAAGGCGTGGCCGTACGAGCTAGTCTTCACCGACCGCGCCGCCGCCTGGCAGCAGGTCCGCAGGGCCGGACGCTCCGTTCTCCTCGACGCGCACCCGAATTCGCCCACGCAGGGGGAGAAGTTATTGGTGCTCTCGACGGCCGCCGACGTGGCCGCTGCGCTACGGAATCACGACCTGAGGGCCTTCACGGGATGGAGATACGAGGAGCCTGTTGCTTTTCTCGACTCCGCCCGCCGGGTACTGCGCCGCGCGATCACCGCGGGCGCGCCCGCCTGGGTCGAGCAATTCCGCGGCCCAACCGCCGCGTTGATCGACGCCGCCGCCGAGTCGGCCGGCTGCGACGCGATGGAAGTCGCCTGGCCGCTGGCCGGCCACCTGTTCTCGGCGATGAACGATGTGCAGCTTGCGAACTGTCCGGGCGGCGAGCTGCCACTACCCGACCTGATCCGCAGGGCCCGCGCCAACCCCGGCGATGACCTGGTCTCGAGAATCCTGAACGAAGCACCGCAACTCAGCGACAGAGAACTCAGATTGCTGGTCCTGGCCGCATGGCTGGGGGCCCAAGTCGGTATCCCGCAGATTCTCGGCTTCACGCTGTTGCATCTGGCGCGCAACCCGTGGCTGCAGCGGCAGCTGCGCGAAAACCCCGACGAGCGGATCGACCACTTGATTGAGGAAATCGTGCGCTTGGAGCCGACGGCACCGGCACCCCGCCAATACGCAGCGCGTGACACCGAGATCAACGGCCTCGCCGTCCCCAAGGGCACGCAGGTGAGCATCTGCCTGGCCGCCGCCGACCGCGAAGGCGAGGGGCGCAACCACGTGAGCCACCAGTGGTCTAAGTCGCGCAAGCACTTTGGGTTCTCCGGTGGCCGCTGGCTATGCCCTGGGATTCACGTTGCGCGCGGCGCGCTGCGGGTGGCCATCGAGGAATGGCTCCGGACGGTGCCCGAGTTCACCGTCGCGCCCGGCTTCACCCCGCGCCTCTGGGGGGCGGGCGTGGCGTTCGGGAGCTTTGCCCTGCGCGAGTTGCCGCTGCGGTGGAAGGCGGTCTAATCCTGGCCGGCCCCTGATCCACAACGAGATCATCTACAACAACGGCTTTTGGCACACGGCACCAAGCGGATTTTCTTGGAGGAACCCCACAAATCAGGGTATCGGTTTCGTCAGCAAGCTCTAAGAAATCACTCAAACTCTCGAAAAAAACGCGCCTAATGCCAGTGGTTGTCGTATGTGCGTTGATACCCTCAGTCCAACGCGTAACAGGCCCCGGGTCCAACACCCGGGGGCCCTGGACCTGAGGCCTGCGCCTACCTCCACAGTAGACGGCCAAGCTATCAGGTGATCGGGTGCCCCGTACACCGAATGGTGAAACCGGGACACTTCCGTGATCAGGGCAACTCCTTTCCTGCGGCGCGTGGGGCTGCGTTTTTTCGGGCCCCGAACAGAGAGAAAGGACAGGCTCATGCCTGGTCTCGGAACGATCGCCCACACGGGCGACGTTTGCCCTGTAAGCGGTGTTTGGGAGTCGATGGACTACCCCAGCACCACCGCGCCGATCGCGATCGGCAACCGCATGCCCCCGCATAACGGCAAGGCGTGTGGCTGGCAGCTGATCCAGTTCGCCTAGGGCACTTCAACAGAGGGTGGCACCGTCGAAAGGCGGTGCCACCTTTCTGTTTGCGGAACTTAGTTCGTGGCCGACCGCAGCGCCTGAAGCCGCCGCTCGACGAAGAACGAGGCGGTCAACGCGTCGATGCAGCCCTGGCCCGTCGCGATGGTGTACTCGAGCAGCTGCTCGTCGCCGGTCGCGGCGGCTTTTTCGGCGGCCTCGTCGCAGCGCAGCATCAGCGCCTCGAGGCGTTCGGCCTCACTGCGGCTGAAGCCGCCCTGCTCCATGTGGTCTTGGATGGTCCCCCGTGCCGACATCAATTTCCCCGACCTAATGGGCCGGCCAGCTCGTTGGCGAGGAACGCGGCCACCGCCGCAAGGTCGCGCAGCGCCTGTGCGTCGTCGGTCTGGACGGTGACGTCGGCCAGAGGCCGGGCGTGCCCGTCGATCGCGATGTGGACCTCATCGGCGACGGTGCCGCCGTCGAAGATGGAGCGGATGATCTCGCCCATCACCTTCCCGGTGACCACCGTGACGATCGCGCCGGCCCAGCCGGACGCCGGAACGTCGGCCGGGTCGGGCGAATCCTCGCGAATTACAGTCAAGTTGGTGTTCATGCGTGACCTCTCCTTCCTCAGTGGTGGGCAAACCAAGGAAGCGGAACCGAATCACAGCCAGATAACACCCGAGTGTTAGGCTGATCGGAAAAACGCATCTGATCAGCGGGAACGTGGGTGCCCCCGGCAGGATTCGAACCTGCGGCCTTCTGCTCCGGAGGCAGACGCTCTATCCCCTGAGCTACGGGGGCGCAAAACGGGATGCTGCGCCATCGGGCCCAGCCAGAGTAACGCATCGACGTGACGGTGGTGACCCCGCCGGGGCTCAAGAGGCCCTCGCCTGGGCACTCGGGCGCAGCGCCCCGGGTGATCGGCCGGTGTGCTTCTTCACCAGTCGGTGCAGAGTCGCCGGATCCGCCAACCCCACCGCGGCCGCGATCTCCTCGAGCGGCATCCGGGTGGCGCGCAGCAGATGCAGCGAGCGTTCGAGGCGAACCCGCTGCACCAGCTGCAACGGGCTGAGGCCCACGGCGTTTCGCGTCCGGCGCGCCAGCGTTCGGGTGCTCAGGCCGCACAACCGGGCCAGCGAGTCGAGCGTGTGCGATTCGTCCAACCGCGACCGCACGAACCGCTCCAGCGTCGCGACCGCTTCGTCACGCGCCGCCAGGTGCGAGGGGATAAGGAAGCTCGCCTGCGACGTGCGCTGGTCGGCCACAAGGCGATTCGCGAGTTCGTCGGTCAGCGCCGCGCCGCCGAAATGGCGCATCAGCGCGAGCATCAGGTCGATGTGCGCGAAGGCGCTGCCGGCCGTCCAGATCGGCCCGTCGCGAACCACCATTTCATCGATGACCACGTTGGCCGCCGGCGCGACCCGGGCCAGATCGGCCCCGAGCCACCACGTCGTGACGCAGCGCCGTTGATCGAGCAGCCCGGCGCCGGCAAGGACGAACACAGCAGTGCATGACGCCGCGATCTCGGCACCGCCGCCGGCCGACCGCCCCAACCACTCGGCGGCGACGGCCACGTCCGTGCCGCTGAGCCGGGCGGCGATCTCCTCAGGCTGGGCTGCACCCAACCCCGGCACGACGACAACGTCCCGCGCGCCGGTGTCCGCCAGGGGTTGCGCGGCGACGGCCAGGCCACCGCGCAGGGCAACGTGGCTTTCCGGCGAGACGAACCGCAGATCGAACGCGGTTTTGCCGAGGATGCGGTTGGCCGCCGAGACCACGTCGACCGTCACGCCCACGGCGCTCGCGCTCGCGCCGTCGAGCACCAGGACGTCAAAACCGATCATGTGGCGAATTATGCAAGAAAGCTGTCCGTCCCGCCACTGGCGTCCGGGGCGGCGCTAGGGGAGATTACGAAGGCAAGAACTGACGAAAGGACCATGTCATGCCGTTAATGCGCGTAACACTCACGCCCGGCGCGTTCGACGATGCGGGCAAGGAGCGCCTGGTCACGGGCCTCACCGAGGCGGCGTGCCGGGCCGAGTCGGTGCCCGACCAGCCTCAGCACCGGATGCGGGCGCTGGTCCTGCTGGACGAGCTCTCGCCCGGACGCTTCTACTCCGCCGGTGTTCCCGCCGACGCCGCGGTCGCCGGCGTGTTCATCGACTGGCAGGTCAGCACCGGGGTGCTCGACGGTGCCCGCAAGGCGCGCTTCGCCGCCGAGCTTCAGGAGGTGGCCGCATCGGCGGCGCACAGCAACGGCGACAGGATGGTCGTCACGTCGTGCGTCATCCATGAAGTGCCCGAAGGGCAGTGGGCGCAGAACGGCGCGATCCGCCGGCTCCCCGACATCGCGCCAATTGCGGGATTCGAGCATCTGACCGCCGTCGCGTCCGGATGACGATGCGCCCGGCAGAAGCGTTGGCGCAAGCCCTGATTGGCGAGGCCAACTCCCGCTTCCGCTTGCCCACGCCGGCGCTGATTCTGGACGAGGCGGCGCTGGACGCCAACATCCGCCGGATGGCCGAGCGGACGCGCGACCGGGTGGCGCTGCGCCCGCACGCCAAGACGCACAAGTGCGCCTGGATCGCCGCAAAGCAAGTCGCTGCCGGGGCGGTGGGGATCTGCTGCGCCAAAATCGGTGAAGCCGAAGCGCTTTCGGCCGCCGGCGTGCGCGGCATCCTCCTGACCTCCCCGGTCGCCGACCCGGCGATGCCGCAGCGGCTGTGCGACGTGGCGGCGCTCGCCCCTGGTTTCGCCTGCGTGGTGGATCATCCCGATCCGGTGACCGCGCTGAGCGCGCAAGCGTCTCGCCGCGGCATTCGCGTCAACGTCCTGATCGACGTCGACGTGGGGCTCGGGCGCACCGGCGTCTCCGGGCCCGGCCAAGCAGTGGCGCTCGCGGAGCACATTCACCGGTGCGAGGGGCTGACGCTGTCTGGCGTTCAAGGCTACGGCGGGCACTGGCAGCACATCTCTGGCTTCCAAAAGCGTTGCGAAGCAGTCCGTGTCGGCATGGAGCGCCTCGCACGCGTGGTCGACGCGCTGCGAAACGCCGGTTACCCGGTCGGCATCGTCACCGGCGGCGGCACCGGAACCGTCGCGGCCGATCTGGACCTGGGCGTCCTCAACGAATTGCAGCCCGGCTCGTACGTCTTCATGGACGCCCAATACGCCGACGCATTGGGCGTCGACGACGACGGAGCCTTCGAAACCAGCCTCTGGGTTGCGAGCCAAGTCGTGAGCGTCAACGCCGACGCGATCGTCACCGTCGACGCGGGCCTCAAGGCCTTCGCGACGGACGGCCCCATGCCGCGCCCGACCGGCGCGCGGTTCGGCGGCTCGACCTATGGGTTCTTCGGCGACGAACACGGCGCACTCACCCGGCCCGCCGGCGCACCCGTCAGCCTCGGGGAGCGCGTGGAGTTCACCACCCCGCACTGCGACCCGACCGTCGATCGGTATGACGCCTACCACATCGTCCACGGCGACCGGCTCGTCGACATCGTGCCCATCGAGGCCGCCCGCGCCAGCCGATAGCCACCCGCGCCGGCTAACGGCCCCCCTGCCGCCTGCAATAGATTCGGGGCAGGGGGACCCTAGCCAATAGGATGGACGCTCGTGACCCCCGCCGACCTGGCCGAGCTGCTCAAAGTCACCGCCGCCGCGGTGCTTGCCGAGCGCGGGCTGGATGCTGCCGCAATGCCGGCGACGGTCACCGTGGAACGGCCGCGTAACCCCGATCACGGCGACTACGCCAGCAACCTGGCGCTGCAGCTGGGCAAGAAGGTCGGCGCCAACCCACGCGAGCTGGCCGGATGGCTGGCCGAGGCGCTGGCGAAAGCCGACGGCATCGCGGCGGCCGAGGTGGCCGGGCCGGGCTTCATCAACATGCGCCTCGAGGCGTCGGCGCAGGCCGTGGTCGTCACCAACGTCATCGATGCCGGCGACGAGTTCGGGTACTCGGACGACCTGGCCGGACAGAAGATCAACCTGGAGTTCGTCTCGGCCAACCCGACCGGGCCCATCCACATCGGCGGCACCCGCTGGGCCGCGGTCGGCGACGCCCTCGGCCGCCTGCTCACCACTCAGGGCGCCGACGTGGTGCGCGAGTACTACTTCAACGACCACGGCGCCCAGATCGACCGGTTCGCCAACTCGCTGATCGCGGCCGCCAAGGGCGAACCGGTGCCCGCCGACGGCTACGCGGGCAGCTACATCAACGACATCGCCGCGCAGGTCCTGCAGAAGGCACCCGACGCACTGAGCCTGCCCGAGGCCGAAATGCGCGAGACCTTCCGCGAAATCGGCGTCGACCTGATGTTCACCCACATCAAGGAGTCGCTGCACGAGTTCGGCACCGACTTCGACGTCTACACCCACGAAGACTCGATGCACACCAGCGGCCGGGTCGAGCAGGCCATCGCCCGGCTGCGCGGCACTGGCAACGTCTACGAGAAGGACGGCGCAACTTGGTTGCGCACCAGCGCCTTCGGTGACGACAAGGACCGCGTCGTGATCAAGAGCGACGGCAAGCCGGCCTACATCGCCGGTGACATCGCCTACTACCTGGACAAGCGGCAACGCGGCTTCGACCTGTGCATCTACATGCTCGGCGCCGACCACCACGGCTACATCGCGCGGCTCAAGGCCGTGGCCGCCGCGTTCGGCGAAGACCCGGCCACCGTCGAGGTGCTGATCGGGCAAATGGTGAACCTGGTCCGCGACGGCCAGCCGGTCCGGATGAGCAAGCGGGCCGGAACCGTGCTCACGCTGGACGACCTGGTCGAGGCGATCGGCGTCGACGCCGCGCGCTATAGCCTGATCCGCTCGTCGGTGGACACCCCGATCGACATCGACCTGGCGCTGTGGTCGTCGGCGTCGAACGAAAACCCGGTCTACTACGTGCAATACGCGCACGCGCGGCTGTCGGCGCTGGCCCGCAACGCTTCTGAACTCGGCCTCATCCCCGACACCGGCCACCTCGAACTGCTCAGCCACGACAAGGAGGGCACGCTGCTGCGCTCCATCGGCGAATTCCCCCGAGTGGTGAAAACCGCCGCCGCGCTACGGGAACCGCACCGGATCTGCCGCTACCTGGAGGACCTCGCCGGCGACTACCACCGGTTCTACGATTCCTGCCGCGTCCTGCCGCAGGGCGACGAGCAGCCCACCGACCTGCACACCGCGCGGCTGGCGCTATGCCAGGCCGCCCGCCAGGTCATCGCCAACGGCCTGACGATTCTCGGGGTCACCGCACCGGAGCGAATGTGAACGTCCACCCCGCCGGTCCCCGGCATGCCGACGAGACGCGGCACGCGGAAAGCCCGACGCGGCCGCAGTCCCCCGAGGAGCTGCTGCGGCTGGCGCCGAACGTGTGGCCGCGCAACACCACTCGCGACGACACGGGCGCGGCGGTCATCGGAGGAGTGCCGGTGACCCAGCTCGCGCAGGAGTACGGGACCCCGCTATTCGTCGTCGACGAGGACGACTTCCGCTCGCGCTGCCACGATCTGGCGGCGGCGTTCGGCGGCGGACACAACGTGCACTACGCCGCCAAGGCGTTCCTGTGCACCGAAATAGCCCGCTGGATCAACGACGAGGGCCTCTCGCTGGACGTGTGCACCGGCGGGGAGCTGGCCGTCGCGCTGCACGCGGACTTCCCGCCGGAGCGGATCACCTTCCACGGCAACAACAAATCCGTCGCGGAGCTGACCGCCGCGGTCAAAGCCGGTGTGGGACATGTCGTCCTGGACTCGATGATCGAAATCGAGCGCCTCGACGCCATCGCCGGCGAGGCGGGCATCGTCCAGGACGTGCTGGTGCGCCTCACGGTCGGGGTCGAGGCGCACACCCACGAGTTCATCTCCACCGCGCACGAGGACCAGAAGTTCGGCCTGTCGGTGGCCAGCGGTGCGGCGATGGCGGCGGTGCGCCGGGTGTTCGAAACCGACCACCTGCGGCTCGTCGGCTTGCACAGCCACATCGGCTCCCAGATCTTCGACGTCGCCGGCTTCGAGCTCGCCGCGCACCGCGTCATCGGCCTGCTGCACGAGATCGTGGACGAGTTCGGCGTCGAGAAGACGGCCCAGCTGTCGACGGTCGATCTCGGTGGCGGCTTTGGCATCTCGTACCTGGCTCCCGACGATCCGCCGCCGGTGGGCGAGCTGGCCGCCAAGCTGGGCGACATTGTGCGCAGCGAGTCGGCGGCCGTCGGGCTGCCCACCCCCAGGCTGGTGGTCGAGCCGGGGCGCGCCATCGTCGGCCCGGGCACCATCACGCTCTACGAGGTCGGCACCGTCAAGGACGTCGACGTGAGCACCACGGCGCACCGGCGCTACGTCAGCGTCGACGGCGGCATGAGCGACAACATCCGAACCGCGCTCTACGACGCGCAGTACGACGCCCGGCTGGTGTCGCGAGTCAGCGATGCGCCGGCGGAGCTGGCCCGCATCGTCGGAAAGCACTGCGAGACCGGCGATATCGTCGTCCGCGACACCTGGGTCCCCGGGGATCTGCAGCCGGGCGACCTGCTCGGGGTGGCCGCCACCGGCGCCTACTGCTATTCGCTGTCGAGCCGCTACAACATGATCGGCCGGCCCGCGGTGGTGGCCGTGCGCGGCGGGCACGCCCGCCTGGTGCTGCGCCGGGAGACGGTCGACGATCTTTTGAGTCTGGAGGTGAGGTGACCCGTGCCCGGTGACGAAAAGCCCGTCGGCGTAGCGGTACTCGGGTTGGGCAACGTCGGCAGCGAAGTCGTCCGCATCATCGAGGACAGCTCCGCGGACCTCGCGGCCCGTGTCGGCGCCCCGCTGGTGCTGCGCGGCATCGGGGTGCGTCGCGTCGCCGCCGACCGCGGCGTCCCGATCGGACTGCTGACCGACAACATCGAAGAGCTGGTTTCCCGTGACGACGTCGACATCGTCGTCGAGTTGATGGGGCCCGTCGAGCCCGCCCGCAAGGCGATCCTGTCCGCGCTCGAGCACGGCAAGTCCGTCGTCACGGCCAACAAGGCGCTGCTGTCCATCTCCACCGGGGAGCTGGCGCAGGCGGCCGAAAACGCCCACGTCGACCTGTATTTCGAGGCGGCGGTCGCGGGCGCGATCCCCGTCATCCGCCCGCTGACCCAATCGCTGGCCGGCGACACCGTGCTGCGGGTGGCCGGCATCGTCAACGGCACCACGAACTACATCCTGTCCGAGATGGACAGCACCGGCGCCGACTACGACAGCGCCCTGGCCGACGCCAGCGCGCTGGGCTACGCCGAGGCCGACCCCACCGCCGACGTCGAGGGCTACGACGCCGCGGCCAAGGCCGCGATCCTCGCGTCCATCGCCTTCCACACCCGGGTGCACGCCGACGACGTCTACCGCGAGGGCATCACCAAGATCACCCCGGCCGACTTCGCGTCCGCGCGGTCGCTGGGCTGCACCATCAAACTGCTGTCCATCTGCGAGCGCGTCACGGGAGACGACGGCCAGCAACGGGTTTCGGCCCGCGTCTACCCGGCACTGGTGCCGCTGTCGCACCCGCTGGCCACGGTCAGCGGGGCGTTCAACGCGGTGGTGGTCGAGGCCGCGGCCTCGGGACGGCTGATGTTCTACGGGCAGGGGGCCGGCGGCGCGCCCACCGCGTCGGCGGTCACCGGCGACCTGGTGATGGCCGCCCGCAACCGCGTGCTGGGCAGCCGCGGGCCCAAGGAGTCCCGGTACGCCCAACTTCCCATCGCGCCGATGGGCCTCATCTCGACTCGCTACTACGTCAGCATGAACGTCGCCGACGAGCCCGGCGTATTGGCGTCGGTGGCAACGGAATTCGCCAAGCGCGAGGTGAGCATCGCCGAGGTGCGCCAGGAAGGCATGGTCGACGAGGGCGGGCGGCGGGTGGGCGCCCGCGTGGTGGTGGTCACCCACACCGCCACCGACGCCGCGCTCTCCGAAACCGTCGCTGCCCTCGCCGATTTGGACGTCGTGCAGAGCGTGACCAGCGTGCTGCGACTGGAAGGAAACGGCCTGTGAGCATCCCCCGTACGGCCACCCACCAACCGTGGCCGGGAGTGATCGCGGCGTACCGCGACCGGTTGCCGGTCGGCGACGACTGGACCCCGGTCACCCTCCTCGAGGGTGGCACCCCCCTGATCGCGGCGGCCCGGCTCTCGGAAAAGACCGGCTGCACGGTCCATCTCAAGGTCGAAGGCCTCAATCCGACCGGCTCCTTCAAAGACCGGGGCATGACGATGGCCGTCACCGACGCCCTGGCCCGCGGCCAGCAGGCCGTGCTGTGCGCGTCGACCGGCAACACCTCGGCCTCCGCGGCGGCGTACGCCGCGCGCGCCGGCATCACCTGCGCGGTGCTGATACCGCAGGGCAAGATCGCCATGGGCAAGCTGGCGCAGGCGGTCATGCACGGCGCCAAGATCATCCAGATCGACGGCAACTTCGACGACTGCCTGGAACTGGCCCGCAAGATGGCCGCGGACTTCCCGACGATCTCATTGGTGAACTCGGTGAACCCCGTTCGCATCGAGGGCCAGAAGACGGCGGCGTTCGAGATCGTCGACGCGCTGGGCGCCGCGCCGGACGTGCACGCGCTTCCGGTCGGCAACGCGGGCAACATCACCGCGTACTGGAAGGGCTACACCGAGTATCACCGCGAGGGCGTGATCGACAGCCTGCCGCGCATGCTGGGCGCCCAGGCCGCCGGCGCCGCGCCCCTGGTGCTCGGCGAGCCGGTCAGCCACCCGGAGACCATCGCCACCGCGATCCGCATCGGCGCCCCGGCGTCGTGGACGGCCGCCGTCAACGCGCAGCAGCAATCCAACGGCCGCTTCCTGGCCGTCACGGACGAGGAGATCCTGGCGGCCTACCACCTCGTGGCCGCCTCCGAGGGCGTCTTCGTCGAGCCCGCGTCCGCCGCCAGCATCGCGGGGCTGCTCAAGGCCGTCGACGACGGTTGGGTGGCGCGCGGCTCGACCGTCGTGTGCACGGTGACCGGCAACGGCCTCAAGGATCCCGACACGGCGCTGAAGGACATGCCGACCGTGTCCCCGTTGCCGGTCGATCCCGTCCTCGTCGTCGAACAGCTGGGTCTCGCGTAAGAAATGACCGCCCGAATGCTGCCCGCCGGGCTGGTGGCGAGCTCTGTGGTGTCGGCGTCCAGCGCCAACCTCGGCCCCGGCTTCGACAGCGTCGGCCTGGCGCTGGACCTGCGCGACGAGATCGTCGTGGAGACAACCGATTCCGGCCTGGAGGTGGTGGTCGAGGGGGAGGGCGCCGACCAGGTGCCGCTGGACGCCGATCATCTTGTCGTGCGCGCCGTCCGGCGCGGGCTGGACGCCGCGGGCGTCGGCGCGCCCGGCCTCGTGGTGCGCTGCCGCAACGCCATCCCGCACTCCCGCGGCCTGGGCTCGTCGGCCGCCGCCGTCGTCGGGGGCCTGGCGGCGGTGAACGGGCTTGTGGCGCAGACCAATTCGACCCCGCTGAGCGTCGACGAATTGATCCAGCTGTGCTCGGAGTTCGAGGGTCACCCGGACAACGCTGCGGCCGCGGTGCTGGGCGGCGCGGTGGTCTCCTGGACCGACGACACCGGTGAGCGGCCCCGGTACTCGGCGGTGTCGCTGCGGCTGCACCCGGACATCCACCTGTTCTGCGCGATTCCCGAGGAACGCTCGCTGACCGCCGAGACCCGGGTGCTGCTGCCCACCCGGGTCAGCCACGACGAGGCCAGCTTCAACGTCAGCCGGGCCGCGCTGCTGGTGGTCGCGCTGACCGAGCGCCCCGACCTGCTGATGCCGGCCACCGAAGACCTGCTCCATCAGCCCCAGCGCGCCCCCGCGATGCCGGGCTCGGCGGAATATTTGCGGCTGCTGCGACGTCATAGGGTGGCAGCGACGCTTTCTGGGGCTGGTCCCTCGCTGATCGCACTGAGCACAGAGCCGGAGTTACCCCGGGAAGCGCTGGAGTACGGGGCCGCACACGGATTTGCCGTCACCAAGATGACCGCGGGCGAAGGAGTTCGCTGGAGCCCGGGCGTCACCGTCGCCGGTTAATCCACGGCGTGGCCGGAGGGTTTGCTTGCTTCCGACAGTGATGCAGGTTATCCTCGGAGCCGTCCAGCAATCGCAGCATCTGCATCTGCAACTGCCTTGCCGCTAGGACAACACCAATTCTTCTCGTGAACGAGGTTCGCCGTCTTCTCCGCCGATCCGGGCGATCACCGTTGCAGAGTCGATGATTGGGCGCACTCGGCGAATTGGCTGAATGCAACGAACCCCCGTATGACCTGATCAGCGGGGAAGAAAGGAACTCCGTGACAGATACGGACCTATTCACGGCTGGCGAAAACACCGATAGCAACCACGCTTCGGACGCCGTGACCACAGACACACCCGACGTCAAAACCAACGCCTCGGCCGGCTCCCTGTCCACCATGGTGCTGCCCGAGCTGCGCGCGCTGGCCAACCAGGCCGGCGTCAAGGGGACGTCCGGAATGCGCAAGAACGAACTCATCGCCGCGATAAAGGAAATCAGGGGACAGGCCAACGGCACTTCGGCCCCCGCCGCCCCCGATACCGCCCCGGCGGACAGCGGCAAATCCGACCAACCCGACACGACCGCCACCGAGGCGCCGGCCGAAACGCCGGCCGCCCAAGGGGAACAGAACGGTTCCACCGGCGAGGCGCCGCGCCGCGAACGACGCGGTGCCAGCCGCGAAGCGGGATCACCGTCCGAGGACGCGGATACCCAAAAGGGCGGCGCCAACCGCGAAGCCGACAAGCGTCAGGACCGCCAGCAGGACACCAAGACCGACGAGCGCGGCGGCGACCAGGGCGGCGATCAACAGGGCCAGGGCGGCCAGCAGAATCGCGGCGGGTCGAACCAGCAGGACGACGACGGCGAGGGCCGTCAGGGCCGGCGGGGACGCCGGTTCCGCGACCGCGACCGCAGGCGCCGCGGCGAACGGTCCGGCGACGGGGCCGACACCGAACTCCGCGAGGACGATGTCGTCCAGCCCGTCGCCGGAATCCTTGACGTGCTCGACAATTACGCGTTCGTGCGCACCTCCGGCTACCTGGCCGGCCCGCACGACGTCTACGTCTCGATGAACATGGTGCGCAAGAACGGCCTGCGCCGCGGCGACGCGGTGACCGGCGCGGTTCGGGTGCCCCGCGACGGCGAGCAGCCCAACCAGCGGCAGAAGTTCAACCCGCTGGTGCGCCTGGACAGCGTCAACGGCGGCTCGGTTGAAGAGGCCAAGAAGCGGCCCGATTTCTCCAAGCTGACGCCGTTGTACCCCAACCAGCGGCTGCGCCTGGAAACCACGCCGGACCGGCTGACCACGCGGGTCATCGACCTGATCATGCCGATCGGCAAGGGCCAGCGGGCGCTGATCGTGTCGCCGCCCAAGGCGGGTAAGACGACGATCCTGCAGGACATCGCCAACGCGATCACCAAGAACAACCCGGAATGCCACCTCATGGTCGTCCTCGTCGACGAGCGGCCCGAGGAGGTCACCGACATGACGCGCTCGGTCAAGGGCGAGGTCATCGCCTCGACGTTCGACCGGCCGCCGTCGGACCACACCTCGGTCGCCGAGCTGGCCATCGAACGCGCCAAGCGGCTCGTCGAGCAGGGCAAGGACGTGGTGGTGCTGCTGGACTCCATCACCCGCCTGGGCCGCGCCTACAACAACGCGTCGCCCGCCTCCGGCCGGATCCTGTCCGGTGGTGTCGACTCCACCGCGCTGTATCCGCCGAAGCGCTTCCTCGGCGCCGCGCGCAACATCGAGGAAGGCGGGTCGCTGACCATCATCGCCACCGCGATGGTCGAGACCGGGTCCACCGGTGACACGGTCATCTTCGAGGAGTTCAAGGGCACCGGTAACGCCGAGCTCAAGCTGGACCGCAAGATCTCCGAACGCCGGGTCTTCCCCGCGGTCGACGTGAACCCCTCCGGCACCCGCAAGGACGAGCTGCTGCTCTCGCCCGACGAGTTCGCGATCGTGCACAAGCTGCGCCGCGTGCTATCGGGTCTGGACCCCCACCAGGCCATCGACCTGCTGATGTCCCAGCTGCGCAAGACCAAGAACAATTACGAGTTCCTGGTGCAGGTGTCCAAGACGACCCCCGGGTCGATGGACAACGACTAACTCAGCAGTGCCGTGGCGGAGACGCTGCAGCAACTGCTTCGAGAGCGCCTGGACCAAGACACGCCGGCGCTGAAGTACGGCGAGCGCATCTGGACCTGGCGCGAGCACCTGGCCGACGCCACCACCACCGCGGCCGCCGTCATCGGGGTCGCCGACCCGGACCGTCCGCTGCACGTGGGTGCGCTGCTGGGTAACACCCCCGACATGCTCACCGCCATGGCGTCCGCGGCGCTCGGCGGCTACGTGCTGTGCGGCATCAACGACACCCGCCGCGGCGCCGCGCTGGCCCGCGACATCGCCCGCGCCGACTGCCAGATCCTGCTCACCGACCCGGCGCACCGGGGGCTGCTGGACGGCCTCGACCTGCCCGGTGTCCGGGTCTTCGACGTGTCCGCCGAGCCATGGCGCGCGCTGCTGGGCGGCGCCGGACCGCTGACGCCGCACCGCGAGGTCGCGCCGACCGACACCTTCATGATGCTGTTCACCTCCGGCACCAGCGGCGACCCGAAGGCCGTGCGGGTCACCCACCTCGTCGTGCTGTTCGCCGGGGCAACGCTGGTCGAGCGGTTCGAGCTCGACGCCTCCGACGTCTGCTACCTGTCGATGCCGCTGTTCCACGCCAACGCCCTGTATGCCGGGTGGAGCGTGGCGGTGACCACCGGCGCGGCCATGGCCCCCGCGACGTTCTCGGCATCCGGGCTGCTGGGAGACCTGCGCCGGTATGGGGCCACCTTCATGAACTACGTCGGCAAGCCGCTGGCCTTCGTGCTGGCCACGCCGGGGCGACCCGACGACCACGACAACCCGCTGCGGGTCGCGGTCGGCAACGAGGCGAGCGACCGGGACATCGCCGAGTTCAGCAGGCGATTCGACTGCACGGTGTGGGACGGCTTCGGCTCCACCGAGGGCGCGATCGTCATCACCCGCGAGGACGGCTGCCCGCCCGGGTCGCTGGGCCGCGGCTTCCCCGGCGTCGCCGTCTACAACCCCGACACCTTGGCCGAGTGCCCGCCCGCCACCTTCCGCGACGGCGCCCTGACCAACCCCGACGAGGCGATCGGGGAGCTGGTCAACACCACCGGCGCCGGGCTGTTCGCCGGCTACTACAACGACTCCGAGGCCACCGGCGCGCGGCTGCGACACGGCATGTTCTGGTCCGGCGACCTCGCCTACAAAGACGCCGACGGCTGGCTCTACTTCGCCGGGCGCAGCGGCGACTGGTTGCGCGTCGACGGGGAAAACATGACCACGGCGCCCATCGAGCGGATCTTGGAGCGGTTGGCACCGGTCAGCCACGCCGCGGTGTACGCGGTGCCCGACGACCACTCGGGTGACCAGGTGATGGCGGCCATCGTGCTCGCCGACGGCGCGGAGCTGACGCCCGAGGAATTCGGCCGGTTCCTGGCCGATCAGCCCGACCTGTCGCCCAAGGCGTGGCCCCGCTACGTCTGGCTCGCCGACCGGTTGCCGACCACGGCGACCAACAAGATCCTCAAACGCGAGCTCAGCGCGCTGGGCCCGGCACCCCGCGGCGGCGTGGTGTGGACCCGCGACGCAAAAAGCCGCGTCTACCGCGACACGTCGCGGCCCTGAGCAGCCGGGAATGCGGGCGACCAGCTCGCTGTTTGGGGAGATGTAGGTTGACCTGGCATAATCGAGGGTCGACTAACCCAGGACCAGATCAGGTTCTTGGAGTTCGCGCCCGGTCCGGGCGGCAAACGATCGAAGAGGACATCATGAAAGCTGACATTCATCCGGCGTACGGCGAGACCACCGTGCACTGTGGGTGTGGGAACACGTTCACCACGCGCAGCACCAAGCCCGGCGGCAACATCGTCGTCGAGGTCTGCTCACAGTGCCACCCGTTCTATACCGGCAAGCAAAAGATCCTCGACAGCGGCGGCCGCGTCGCCCGCTTCGAGAAGCGCTACGGCAAGCGCAAGGCCGCGGCCGACTCGGCCGAGTCGACCGACAAATAGCTGGCTTACCGACGCCCGAACTGTGCGAGTCTGCACAGGCCGGGCGTCGGTTTGTGTTCGGGGTACTCGGTCGCGGTTAGGAAGGAGGCCAGCGTGACGAAGCCGGTGCAGACCATCGACGTGCTGCTCGCCGAACACGCCGAGCTCGAAAAGCGGCTGGCCGACCCCGAGTTGCACAGCAACCCGGACGAGGCGCGCAAAGCGGGACGCCGATTCGCCCGACTGGCGCCGATCGTCGGCACTTACCGCAAGCTGGAGGCGGCGCGCGGCGACCTCGAGGCCGCGCGCGAGCTGGCCGTCGACGACGAGTCGTTCGCCGACGAGGTGACCGAGCTGGAGTCCCGGGTGGCCGAACTGGACAGCCAGCTCACCGACATGCTGGCGCCCCGCGACCCGCATGACGCCGACGACATCGTGCTCGAGGTCAAATCCGGTGAGGGCGGCGAGGAATCGGCGCTGTTCGCCGCCGACCTGGCCCGGATGTACATCCGCTACGCCGAGCGGCACGGCTGGACGGTCACGGTGCTGGACGAAACCACCTCGGATCTGGGTGGCTACAAGGACGCGACGCTGGCCATCGCGAGCAAGGGCGACGCGGCCGACGGCGTGTGGTCGCGGATGAAGTTCGAGGGCGGGGTGCACCGGGTGCAACGGGTTCCGGTGACGGAATCCCAAGGGCGCGTGCACACGTCGGCCGCGGGCGTGCTGGTCTATCCCGAGCCCGAGGAAGTCGGCGAGGTGCAGATCGACGAGTCCGACTTGCGCATCGACGTCTACCGCTCGTCCGGCAAGGGCGGGCAGGGCGTCAACACCACCGACTCCGCGGTGCGGATCACGCACCTGCCCACCGGAATCGTGGTCACCTGTCAAAACGAACGGTCGCAGCTGCAGAACAAGGCCCGCGCCATGCAGGTGCTGGCGGCCCGGCTGCAGGCCCTCGCCGAGGAAAAGGCGCTGGCCGACGCGTCGGCCGATCGGGCCAGCCAGGTCCGCACCGTGGACCGCAGCGAACGGATCCGCACCTACAACTTCCCGGAGAACCGGATCACCGATCATCGAATCGGTTTCAAGGCACACAATCTCGACCAGGTGCTCGACGGTGACCTCGACGCGTTGTTCGACGCGCTGAGCGCGGCCGACAAGCAATCGAGGCTGCAACAGGCATGACGGCCCTGCGTACCGCGATCGACTCGGCGACGGCGCAACTGGCCGAAGCCGGAATCGATTCCGCTCGCTACGACGCCGAGGAGTTGGCCGCCCACCTGACCGGCACCGAACGCGGACGGCTGACCCTGCTCGAGTCGCCGGGCGACGAGTTCTTCGGCCGCTACCGCGAGATCGTGGCCGCGCGCTCGCAGCGCGTGCCGTTGCAGCATCTCACCGGGACGGCGGCGTTCGGGCCGGTGACGCTGCACGTCGGCCCCGGCGTGTTCATCCCGCGCCCGGAGACCGAGTCCATGCTGGAATGGGCCACCACGCAACCGCTTCCGGCGCGGCCCGTGATCGTCGACCTGTGCACCGGCTCCGGCGCCCTGGCCGTGGCGCTGGCCCGCCACCGCCCCGCCGCGCGGGTGATCGGCATCGACGACTCCGAGGCGGCCCTCACGTACGCGCGCCGCAACGCGGCGGGCACCGCCGTGGAACTCGTGCGCGCCGACGTGACCGCCCCCGGGCTGCTCTCCGAGCTGGACGGGCTCGTCGACCTGGTGGTGTGCAACCCGCCCTACGTTCCCGATGACCACGCGGTGGAAGCCGAAGTGGCCCAACATGATCCGCCGCACGCGGTGTTTGGCGGCCCGGACGGGATGGCGGTCATCGCCGCCGTCGTCCGACTCGCCGCACGCGGGCTGCGCCCGGGCGGCCTGTTTGCCGTCGAGCACGACGACACCACGTCGGCGCGAACAGTCGAATTGATCGGGGCCACAGGGCTTTTCGAGGATATCGAGGCCCGCCGGGATCTGGCCGGGCGGCCGAGGTTCGTGACGGCGCGAAGGGGGCCCCGTTGACCACCGTGTTCGACTGCGGCGATCCCGACCAGCGTTCGGTCGGAATCGCGTCGGCGGCGGGTGCGGTCAAGAACGGCCGGCTCGTCGTGTTGCCGACCGACACCGTGTACGGGATCGGCGCCGACGCCTTCGACAGCACCGCGGTGGCCGCGCTGCTCGCGGCCAAGGGCCGGGGCCGGGACATGCCGGTGGGCGTGCTCGTCGGCTCCTGGCACACCATCGAGGGCCTGGTCTACACGATGCCCGACGGGGCGCGCGACCTGATCCGCGCCTTCTGGCCGGGCGCGCTGAGCCTGGTGGTGACGCAGGCGCCATCGTTGCATTGGGACCTCGGCGATGCCCGCGGCACCGTGATGCTGCGGATGCCGCTGCACCCGGTCGCCATCGAGTTGCTGCGCGAGGTGGGGCCGATGGCGGTGTCCAGCGCCAACGTCTCCGGCCGCCCGCCCGCGGTCGACGCCGGCGAGGCTCGCGACCAGCTCGGCGATGTGGTGGACGTCTACCTCGACGCGGGGCGCTCGCACCAGCAGGCTGCCTCCACGATCGTCGACCTGACGGGGGACACCCCGCGCATCCTGCGGGCGGGCCCGGTCAGCGCCGAGCGGATCGCCGAAGTCCTCGGCATGGACCCCGCCGAACTGATCGCCTAACGCGAGCGCCATCAATCTCGTCTCACCCCGGTGCAGTACGGTTTCGTTGGTGTCCAGCCTTGCCGGTGGTCTGCTCGCCCTGTCCGATCGCGGCACCGGCGTCCCGCTGCGCGAGCTGGCGGTGGTGGGGCTGACCGCCGCGATCGTCACGTACTTCGCGACGGGGCCGGTGCGCGTCCTGGCCACCCGGCTGGGCGCGGTCGCCTATCCGCGGGAACGCGACGTGCACGTGACCCCCACCCCGCGCATGGGCGGGCTGGCGATGTTCCTCGGCGTGATCTCGGCCGTCTTCCTGGCCTGGCAGCTGCCGGCGCTCACCCGCGGCTTCGTCTACTCCACCGGCATGCCCGCCGTCCTGGTGGCCGCCGCGGTGATCGTCGGCATCGGCCTGATCGACGACCGCTGGGGCCTGGACGCCCTGACCAAGTTCGCCGGCCAGATCACCGCGGCCAGCGTGCTGGTCACCATGGGCGTCGCTTGGAGCGTGCTGTACATCCCGATCGGCGGCGTCGGCACGATCGTGCTGGACCAGGCGTCGTCGATCCTGCTCACCCTGGCGCTGACGGTCTCGGTCGTCAACGCGATGAACTTCGTCGACGGGCTCGACGGGCTGGCCGCCGGGCTGGGGCTCATCATGGCGATGGCGATCTGCCTGTTCTCGGTCGGCCTGCTGCGCGACCACGGCGGCGATGTGCTGTTCTATCCGCCCGCGGTCATCTCGGTGGTGCTGGCGGGCGCCTGCCTGGGCTTCCTGCCGCACAACTTCCACCGGGCCAGGATCTTCATGGGCGATTCCGGCTCGATGCTGATCGGCCTGATGATCTCCGCCGCCGCGACGACCGCGGCGGGCCCCGTTTCGCAGAACGCCTACGGCGCCCGTGACGTGTTTGCTCTGCTGTCACCGTTCTTGCTGGTGGCGGCGGTGATTTTCGTGCCGATGCTCGACCTGTTGCTGGCGATCGTGCGTCGCACCCGCGCGGGCCGCAGCGCATTCAGCCCGGACAAGATGCACCTGCATCACCGGTTGCTGCAGATTGGCCATTCGCATCGCCGGGTGGTGCTGCTCATCTATTTATGGGTAGGCATTGTCGCGTTCGGCGCCGCCAGCACAATCTTTTTCAACCCGCGCGACACCGGCGCGGTGATGCTGGGGGCGATCGTGGTCGCCGGAGTGGCGACGGCGATCCCGCTCCTGCGCCGCCGCGACGACTACTCGGACTTGGACTAGACGAGGGCTACGACACCCAGTAGTAGTGGTGCTCGTCGTATGGTACGGTGCAGGTAGAACCCCAAAAAGAGACCTTGAGGGTTGCCGGCCAGCCGGCCCTTCGGACGCTTGTCCGAGCGCGCCGACTCACGACCGACATAGGGAGCTACCCCTTGGGTGATTCCAGCGTGACGTGCGATACGCTCGGCGGGCCACCGATCGGTCGGTCGAGGGTTCCCCGCTTTACTACCTGGGATTGAGGTGCTGCAGTGACGACACCAGCGCAGGACGCGCCGTTGGTGTTCCCCTCTGTTGCTTTCCGTCCGGTTCGGCTGTTGGCGATCAGCGTCGCGGTCACCGCGCTCGCGATGCTCGCCGCGGGATTGTCGGGTCGCCTCATGCTCGGCGTGTTCTTCGGTGTGGGGTTGCTACTGGGTTTGCTCAACGCATTGTTGGTCCGGCGTTCGGTCGCGTCGATCACCGCGAAAGAGCATCCACTGAAAAGCTCGATGGCACTCAATTCGGCGACCCGACTGGCGATTATCACCGTCATCGCGTTGGTGATTGCCTACGTTTTCCGGCCCAACGGCTTGGGCGCGATGTTCGGCCTGGCGCTCTTCCAGGTGCTCCTGGTCGTGTCGACCGCCGTGCCGGTCTACAAGAAGCTGCGCACGGGGGAGCCGGCCGCATCCCTGGGCCCGGACGGCCCGGACGGAAGGAGCACCAGCGATGACTGAGACGATCCTGGCCGGTTCCCAGATCGAGGTCGGCGAGCACACCACCGCGACGTGGCTGGGCCTGACCGTCAACACCGACACCGTGCTGTCGACCGCGATAGCCGGCGTGATCGTGATCGCCCTGGCGTTCTTCCTGCGCGCCAAGATCACCTCGAGCGGCGTTCCCAGTGGGGTGCAACTGTTTTGGGAGGCGCTCACCATCCAGATGCGCAACCAGATCGAGAGCGCCATCGGGATGCGGATCGCGCCGTTCGTGCTGCCGCTGGCCGTCACCATCTTCATCTTCATCCTGATCTCCAACTGGCTGTCGGTGCTGCCGCTGCAGTACACGGACAAGTCCGGCCACACCACCGAATTGCTCAAGTCGGCCGCGGCGGACATCAATTACGTTCTGGCGCTGGCCCTTTTCGTGTTCGTCTGCTACCACATCGCCGGCATCTGGCGCCGGGGCATCGTCGGTCACCCGCTCAAGGTGGTGAAGGGACACGTGGCGTTCCTGGCGCCGATCAACCTGGTCGAAGAATTGGCGAAGCCGATCTCGTTGTCGCTCCGACTCTTTGGGAACATCTTCGCGGGCGGCATCCTGGTGGCGCTGATCGCGCTCTTCCCGCCCTACATCATGTGGTTGCCCAACGCGATCTGGAAGTCGTTCGACCTGTTCGTCGGGGCGATCCAGGCCTTCATCTTCTCGATCCTGACGATCTTGTACTTCAGCCAGGCCATGGAGCTGGAGGATCACCATGACTAGCCCAGCCAGATAAGCCAACAGATAGAGCTGGATAAAGGAGGAAAGAATGGACCCCACTATCGCTGCCGGTGCCCTCATCGGCGGGGGGATCATCATGGGCGGCGGCGCGATCGGAGCCGGTATCGGTGACGGTATCGCCGGTAACGCGTTGGTTTCGGGTATCGCCCGGCAACCCGAGGCGCAGGGCCGGCTGTTCACGCCGTTCTTCATCACCGTCGGTCTGGTTGAGGCGGCCTACTTCATCAACCTGGCGTTCATGGCGTTGTTCGTATTCGCCACGCCCGTCACGTAGTTCGCTGTGATGGGTGACCCGAACCCCATGGTGCTCGCCGCCGGCCAGGTGGTTGCCGAGGGAGGCAAGGGGGGCAGCAACTTCCTTGTCCCCAACGGCACGTTCTTCTTCGTGCTCGCCATCTTCCTCATCGTGCTCGGCGTCATCGGCACCTTCGTGGTGCCGCCGATCCTCAAGGTGCTGCGCGAACGCGACGCCATGGTTGCCAAGACCGTTGCCGACAACAAGAAGTCGGCGGAGCAGTTCGAAGCCGCCCAGGCCGATTACGAAGAAGCCATGAAGGAGGCCCGCGTGCAGGCGTCGGCCTTCCGCGACAACGCCCGCGCCGAAGGCCGCAAGGTCATCGAGGATGCGCGGGCCCGCGCCGAGCAAGAGGTGATGGCGACGGTGCAGCTGGCCTCCGAGCAACTCAAACGGGAACGGGACGCCGTGGAGTTGGATCTGCGCGCCAACGTCGGAACCATGTCGGCGACCCTGGCCAGCCGGATCCTCGGCGTCGACGTCACCACCTCCGCCGCGACAAGGTAAGGCTGATGTCGACTTTTTTCGGACAGTTGCTCGGGTTCGCGCTCATCGTCGCGCTGGTGTGGCGGTACGCCGTGCCGCCGGTGCGCAGGATGATGGCCGCCCGGCAGGATTTGGTGCGCCAGCAGTTGGCCGATTCGGCCGCGGCAGCCGAACGGCTGACCGAGTCGACCACCGCCCACAGCAAGGCGGTTGAGGCGGCCAAGGAAGAGGCCGAGCGGGTGGTCGAGGAGGCCCGCGCGGACGCGGAACGCATCACGGAGCAGTTGCAGGCGCAGGCCGGGGTCGAGGCCGAACGCATCGCGGCGCAGGGTGCGCGCCAGGCCGAGCTGCTGCGGGCGCAGCTGACCCGTCAGCTTCGCCTCGAGCTCGGGTACGAATCCGTGCGCCAGGCAGGGGAGTTGGTGCGCAGTTTCGTCGCCGACCCCGACCAGCAGTCGGCGACCGTCGACCGGTTCCTGGACGATCTCGAAGCCATGGCCCCCGCCCCCGCGGAGGTGGCGTACCCGCTGATGACGAAGATGCGCTCCGCCAGCCGCGAGGCGCTGGGCAACCTGTCGGATCGCTTCGGCACCATCGCCAAAAACCTTGACAACAATGCGCTTTCCAAGCTTTCCGCCGAGCTGGTGTCGGTGGCCAAGATGCTGGACCGCGAAATCGTCGTCACCCGGTACCTCACCGACCCCGCCGAAGACGCGGCGCCCCGGGTCCGGCTGATCGAGCGCCTGGTGTCCGGCAAGGTCAGCGACGCCACGCTCGACGTGCTGCGGGCGGCCGTTTCCGAGCGTTGGTCGGCCAACTCCGATCTGATCGACGCCATCGAGCACATCTCGCGACAGGCGCTGCTGGAGGTCGCCGAACGCGAGGACCGCGTCAGCGACGTCGAAGAGCAGCTGTTCCGGTTCGCGCGCATCCTCGACGCGCAGCCGCGACTGTCCATCCTGTTGGGCGACTACGCGTCTCCCGCCGAAGGACGAGTT
Source organism: Mycobacterium sp. E2327 (assembly GCF_001672675.1). Taxonomy (NCBI): domain Bacteria; kingdom Bacillati; phylum Actinomycetota; class Actinomycetes; order Mycobacteriales; family Mycobacteriaceae; genus Mycobacterium; species Mycobacterium sp. E2327. The sequence continues at coordinate 24,463 of NZ_LZKE01000106.1, read as the reverse complement.
GAGTTGCTGCGCAAGGTGCTTGCCAGCGCCAGCGGCAGGGTCAACCCGGTCGCGCGGGCGCTGCTGAGCCAGACGGTCGAGCTGCTGAGGGGCGAACCGGCCGAGGAGGCCATGAAGTTCTTGGCGCAGGTCGCGGTGGCGCGCCGGGGCGAAATAGTCGCGCAGGTCGGCGCGGCGGCCGAGCTCACCGACGCCCAACGCACCCGTGTCACCGAGGTCCTCAGCCGCATCTACGACCACCCGGTGTCGGTGCAGCTGCAGATCGATCCCGAATTGCTGGGCGGCCTGTTGATCGCCGTGGCCGACGAGGTGATCGACGGGACGCTCTCGTCTCGGCTGGCCGCGGCGAAGGCCCAGTTGCCCGACTGACCACACCATCACAACAGCATGCGAACGAAGATCAAGTAGGAAGACGAAAAGCCATGGCAGACTTGACAATCTCGGCTGACGACATCCAAAGCGCCATCGAGGAATACGTAGGCTCTTTCACCGCCGACACCGCGCGCGAAGAGGTCGGTACCGTCGTCGACGCCGGTGACGGCATCGCGCACGTCGAAGGTTTGCCCTCCGTGATGACCCAGGAGCTGCTCGAGTTCCCGGGCGGGGTCCTCGGCGTCGCGCTCAACCTGGACGAGCACAGCATCGGTGCGGTCATCCTGGGTGACTTCGAGAAAATCGAAGAGGGACAACAGGTCAAGCGCACCGGCGAGGTGTTGTCGGTGCCGGTCGGCGACGCGTTCCTGGGCCGAGTCGTCAACCCGCTGGGCCAGCCGATCGACGGGCGCGGCGACATCGACACCGACATCCGGCGCGCCCTGGAGATCCAGGCTCCGTCGGTGGTGCAGCGCCAGGGCGTGAAAGAGCCTCTGCAGACCGGGATCAAGGCCATCGACGCGATGACCCCGATCGGCCGCGGCCAGCGCCAGCTGATCATCGGCGACCGCAAGACCGGCAAGACCGCGGTCTGCATCGACACCATCCTCAACCAGCGCCAGAACTGGGAGTCGGGCGACGAGCGCAAGCAGGTGCGCTGCGTGTACGTGGCCATCGGGCAGAAGGGCACCACGATCGCGGCCGTCCGCCGCGCGCTCGAAGAGGGCGGCGCGATGGACTACACCACCATCGTCGCGGCTCCCGCATCGGACTCCGCCGGCTTCAAATGGCTTGCGCCCTACACGGGTTCGGCGATCGCCCAGCACTGGATGTACGACGGCAAGCACGTGCTGATCGTCTTCGACGACCTGAGCAAGCAGGCCGAGGCGTACCGCGCGATCTCGCTGCTGCTGCGCCGCCCGCCGGGCCGCGAGGCCTACCCGGGCGACGTCTTCTACCTGCACTCGCGGTTGCTGGAGCGCTGCGCCAAGCTGTCCGACGACCTCGGTGGCGGTTCGCTGACGGGCCTGCCGATCATCGAGACCAAGGCCAACGACATCTCGGCCTACATCCCCACCAACGTCATCTCGATCACCGACGGGCAGTGCTTCTTAGAGTCCGACCTGTTCAACCAGGGTGTCCGGCCCGCGATCAACGTCGGTGTCTCGGTGTCCCGCGTTGGTGGCGCGGCGCAGATCAAGGCCATGAAAGAGGTGGCCGGCTCGCTGCGTCTGGACCTGTCGCAGTACCGCGAACTGGAGTCCTTCGCCGCGTTTGCGTCCGACCTGGACGCCACGTCCAAGGCGCAGCTGGAGCGCGGCGAGCGGTTGGTCGAGCTGCTCAAGCAGCGGCAGTACCAGCCCATGCCGGTCGAGGAGCAGGTGGTCTCGATCTTCCTGGGCACCGGCGGCCACCTGGACTCGGTGCCCGTCGAGGACGTCAGGCGGTTCGAAACCGAGTTGCTGGACCACATGCGGGCATCCGAGGAGAAGTTCCTGGCCGGCATCCGGGACAGCCAGAAGCTCTCGGAAGAGGGCGAGAACGAGCTGACCGAGATCATCAAGAAGTTCAAGAAGGGCTTCGCGGCCTCCGACGGCGGATCGGTGGTGCCTGATGAGCACGTCGAGGCGCTAGACGAGGAAGACCTCGAAAAGGAGTCGGTGCAAGTCAAGAAGGAAAAGCCGAAGAAGGAATCCAAGGACTCCAAGAAGGACAAGAAGTAGCTAACAATGGCGGCCACACTTCGCGAATTGCGCGGCCGGATCCGATCGGCCGGGTCGATCAAAAAGATCACCAAGGCACAGGAGATGATCGCGACCTCGCGCATCGGTAAGGCGCAGGCGCGGCTGGAATCCGCGCGCCCCTACGCATTCCAGATCACCGCGACGCTGACCACCCTGTCCGCCGAAGCGGCGCTGGACCATCCCCTGCTGGTGGAGCGGGAAAACCCGACACGGGCCGGCGTCCTGGTGGTGTCCTCCGACCGTGGCCTGTGCGGCGCGTACAACTCCAGCGTCTTTCGTCGCTCCGAGGAGTTGTTCTCCCTGCTGCGGGAGGAGGGAAAGACGCCGGTTCTGTACACGGTGGGCCGCAAGGCGCAGAACTACTTCAAATTCCGCAACTGGGACATCACCGAGTCGTGGGCGGGTTTCTCCGAGCAACCCCAGTACGAAAACGCCGCGGAGATCGCCACCACCCTGGTCGACACCTTCATGAAGGGCACCGGTGACGACGAGGATCAGCTGTCCGACGACGACCGGGGCGTTGACGAACTGCACATCGTCTACTCGGAGTTCAAGTCGATGATGTCGCAAACGGCGGTGGCGCACCGCATCGCACCACTGGTGGTGGAGTACGTCGAGGAAGAAGAGGAACTGCACACCCTCTACTCCTTCGAGCCGGACGCGACGACGCTGTTCGAGGCGCTGCTGCCGCGGTACCTTACCACCCGCGTGTACGCGGCGCTGCTGGAAGCGGCGGCGTCGGAGCTGGCGTCACGCCAACGTGCGATGAAGTCGGCCACCGACAACGCCGACGACCTCATCAAAGAACTGACGCTGATGGCGAACCGCGAGCGGCAGGCCCAGATCACCCAGGAGATCAGCGAAATCGTCGGCGGCGCAAACGCGCTCGCGGACGCTAAGTAGCACACGAGGAAGAAGAGACATGACTGCTACTGACGAGAAGACCAAAGACTCGAAAGACACCGACACCAGCGGCCGCGTCGTGCGCGTCACCGGTCCGGTCGTCGACGTCGAGTTCCCGCGCGGCTCCGTGCCCGACCTGTTCAACGCGCTGCACGCCGACATCACCTTCGAGGAGCTCAAGAAGACGCTCACGCTCGAGGTCGCACAGCACCTGGGCGACAACCTAGTTCGCACGATCTCCCTGCAGCCCACCGATGGCCTGGTGCGCGGCGTGGAGGTCACCGACACCGGCAACTCGATTTCGGTGCCGGTGGGTGAGGGCGTCAAGGGCCACGTCTTCAACGCCCTGGGCGACTGCCTGGACAAGCCGGGCTACGGCGAGGAATTCGACCACTGGTCGATCCACCGCAAGCCGCCGGCCTTCGAGGAGCTCGAGCCGCGCACCGAGATGCTCGAGACCGGCCTGAAGGTCGTGGACCTGCTGACCCCGTACGTGCGCGGCGGCAAGATCGCCCTGTTCGGTGGTGCCGGCGTCGGCAAGACGGTGCTCATCCAGGAGATGATCAACCGCATCGCCCGAAACTTCGGTGGTACTTCGGTTTTCGCCGGGGTGGGTGAGCGCACCCGCGAGGGCAACGACCTGTGGGTCGAGCTCAAGGAAGCCGACGTGCTCAAGGACACCGCGCTGGTGTTCGGTCAGATGGACGAGCCGCCCGGCACCCGTATGCGCGTGGCGCTGTCCGCGCTGACGATGGCGGAGTGGTTCCGCGACGAGGCGGGCCAGGACGTGCTGCTGTTCATCGACAACATCTTCCGGTTCACCCAGGCGGGTTCCGAGGTGTCGACGCTGCTCGGCCGCATGCCGTCGGCGGTGGGCTACCAGCCCACGCTGGCCGACGAGATGGGCGAGCTGCAGGAGCGGATCACCTCGACGCGTGGGCGCTCGATCACGTCGATGCAGGCGGTTTACGTGCCCGCGGACGACTACACCGACCCGGCGCCCGCGACGACGTTCGCGCACCTGGACGCCACCACCGAGCTGTCGCGTTCGGTGTTCTCCAAGGGCATCTTCCCCGCGGTGGACCCGCTGGCGTCGAGCTCGACCATCCTCGACCCCGGCGTCGTCGGCGACGAGCACTACCGGGTGGCGCAGGAAGTCATCCGAATCCTGCAGCGCTACAAGGACCTTCAGGACATCATCGCCATCCTCGGCATCGACGAGCTGTCCGAAGAGGACAAGCAGCTGGTCAACCGGGCGCGGCGCATCGAGCGGTTCCTGTCGCAGAACATGATGGCGGCCGAGCAGTTCACCGGTCAGCCGGGTTCCACGGTGCCGGTGAAGGAGACCATCGAGGCGTTCGACAAGCTGACCAAGGGCGACTTCGACCACATCCCCGAGCAGGCCTTCTTCCTGATCGGTGGCCTCGACGACCTGGCCAAGAAAGCCGAAAGCTTCGGCGCCAAGCTCGATTCCTGAGGGCATGAGTCGAAAGGCACAGTGGTATGGCCGAATTGAACGTTGAGATAGTCGCCGTCGACCGGAAGATCTGGTCGGGTGAGGCAACGTTCCTGTTCACCCGCACCACCGTCGGCGAGATCGGGATCCTGCCCCGGCATATCCCGCTGGTGGCGCAGTTGGTTGACGACGCCATGGTTCGTGTCGAACGCGAAGGCGAGGACGACCTGCGGATCGCGGTGGACGGCGGGTTCCTGTCGGTCACCGAGGAGACCGTCACAGTGCTTGCCGAATCCGCGGAGTTCGAGTCGGAGATCGACGAGAGTTCGGCCCGGGAGGACGCCGAGTCCGACGATCCCCGCATTGCCGCCAGGGGGCGCGCCAGACTGCGCGCCGTCGGCGCGATCGACTAATTGCCGATGAGCGCGCCCATGATCGGCATGGTCGTGCTCGTCGTGTTGTTAGGCGCCGCCGTCCTCGCGCTGAGCTATCGGCTGTTGAAGCTGCGCCAGGGCGGAACCGCGGGAATCATGCGGGACATCCCCGCCGTCGGCGGTCACGGTTGGCGGCACGGGGTGATCCGGTACCGCGGTGGCGAGGCCGCGTTCTATCGGCTGTCCAGTTTGCGGTTGTGGCCGGACCGCCGCCTCAGCCGGCGCGGCGTGGAGATTGTCGCCCGGCGTGCCCCGCGCGGCGACGAGTTCGACATCATGACCGACGAGATCGTCGTGCTGGAGCTGCGTGACACGACGCAGGACCGCCGGTCGGGTTACGAGCTCGCGCTCGACAAGGGCGCGCTGACCGCGTTCCTGTCCTGGCTGGAGTCGCGGCCCTCACCGCGCGCCCGCCGCCGCAGCGTTTAGCGGCCGAGCGACGTCGAAACTGCGGTGAGAGCGCGGTTTTCGCGCGAATTGCAGGTCTGCAAGCAGACTCGATGCCGCCTACGGGTTCCGCGCGCCGCCGCCGGGCCGCCACAGCACGTCCCCGCCGGGGTTGGCCGCCCGGGCCAGGATGAAGAGCAGGTCCGACAGCCGATTCAGGTATTTGGCCGGCAGCACGCTGACCCCGTCCGGGTGGGAATCGAGCGCGGACCACGCCGAGCGCTCGGCCCGGCGGACCACGGTGCGGGCGACGTGCAGCAGCGCCGACAACGGCGAACCGCCGGGCAGCACAAAGGAATTCAGCGCCGGCAGGGGCTCGTTATATTTGTCACACCACGCCTCGAGCCGATCGATGTAGGACTGGGCGACCCGCAGCGGGGGATGTTCTGGGTTCTCGACCACGGGGGTGGACAGATCGGCGCCGGCGTCGAACAGGTCGTTCTGGATCTGGCGCAGGACGCCGGCGGTTTCCTCGTCGGGTTGGCCGAGGGCGATCGCGACGCCGATCGCGGAGTTGGCCTCGTCGCAGTCCGCGTACGCGACCAGGCGCGGGTCGTTTTTGGAGACCCGTGAGAAATCGCTCAACCCCGTCGTTCCGTCGTCGCCGGTTCGGGTATAGATGCGGGTCAGGTGTATCGCCATGAGCCAAACGGTACTCGGCGGGCCGCCCCCGGCTGACTGACAAGCCGATACCGCTTCACTAGACTGACGCGGGTGGCTGAGCGATTCGTGGTGACCGGCGGCACCCGGTTGTCAGGCGAAGTCGCTGTGGGGGGCGCCAAGAACAGCGTGCTCAAGCTGATGGCGGCGACCCTGCTGGCCGAGGGCACCAGCACCATCACCAACTGCCCGGACATCCTCGACGTCCCGCTGATGGCGGAGGTGTTGCGCGGCCTGGGCGCCACCGTCGAACTCGACGGCGACGTCGCCCGCATCACCTCGCCCGACGAACCCAAGTACGACGCCGACTTCGCCGCGGTGCGACAGTTCCGCGCCTCCGTTTGCGTGCTCGGGCCACTTGTCGGCCGGTGCAAGCGCGCCAGGGTCGCGCTCCCCGGCGGCGACGCGATCGGGTCCCGGCCGCTGGACATGCATCAGGCCGGCCTGCGACAGCTGGGCGCGCAGTGCAACATCGAGCACGGGTGCGTGGTTGCTCAGGCAGAAACGTTGCGCGGCGCGGAAATTCAGTTGGAGTTCCCCTCCGTCGGCGCCACCGAGAACATTCTGATGGCCGCCGTCGTGGCGGAGGGCGTCACCACGATCCACAACGCGGCGCGCGAACCCGACGTGGTGGACCTGTGCACGATGCTCAACCAGATGGGCGCGCAGATCGAAGGCGCCGGTTCGCCGACCATGACGATCACCGGCGTCCCGCGACTGCACCCCACCGAGCACCGCGTGATCGGGGACCGCATCGTCGCCGCCACGTGGGGCATCGCCGCCGCGATGACCCGCGGCGACATCGAGGTCACCGGTGTCGACCCGGCCCACCTGCAGGTGGTGCTGCACAAGCTGCACGACGCGGGCGCGACCGTCACCCAGACCGACAACAGCTTCCGGGTCGCCCAGTACGAGCGCCCAAAGGCCGTCAACGTGGCGACGTTGCCGTTCCCTGGGTTTCCGACCGACCTGCAGCCCATGGCCATCGCGCTGGCGTCGATCGCCGACGGCACCTCGATGATCACCGAGAACGTGTTCGAGGCGCGGTTCCGGTTCGTCGAGGAGATGATCCGGCTGGGCGCCGACGCCCGCACCGACGGGCACCACGCCGTCGTGCGTGGCCTGCCGCAACTGTCCAGCGCCCCGGTCTGGTGTTCGGACATCCGGGCCGGCGCCGGCCTGGTGCTGGCGGGGCTGGTCGCCGACGGCGATACCGAGGTTCACGACGTCTTTCACATCGATCGCGGCTACCCGTTGTTCGTGGAAAACCTCGCGATTTTGGGAGCGGAGATCGAGCGGGTAGAGTAGTCAAAGTCAGTGCCCCACAAGGGCGGTCACCTCACGAAGATGGCCGAAACCGGGGCTTGACTCCCTCGCCGGATCGGTACTAGCCTGGCACGGCTGCCCCCGCAGCGGTCACCACAATGAGATGGCCAAAACTGGGGCTTGACGCCTCCGCCAGACCGGTATTAAGCTGGCAGGGTTGCCCGGAAGCGGGCGAAAACAAGCGTGAGTGTTGTTTGAGAACTCAATAGTGTGTTTGGTCTTTTTATTTTGTTGTTGTTTTTGACCATACTTGCACCCCCCGTGTGTGGGTATGGTCGTTTTTTGATGCCAGTAATATTGGTGTCTTTTGTTAGGTCAGATTTTCTCTGATTGTAAATTCACCTCGTTATCGAGGGGTTTTTGTTTGGAGAGTTTGATCCTGGCTCAGGACGAACGCTGGCGGCGTGCTTAACACATGCAAGTCGAACGGAAAGGCCCCTTCGGGGGTACTCGAGTGGCGAACGGGTGAGTAACACGTGGGTAATCTGCCCTGCACTTCGGGATAAGCCTGGGAAACTGGGTCTAATACCGGATAGGACCCCGAGGCGCATGCCTTGGGGTGGAAAGCTTTTGCGGTGTGGGATGGGCCCGCGGCCTATCAGCTTGTTGGTGGGGTGACGGCCTACCAAGGCGACGACGGGTAGCCGGCCTGAGAGGGTGTCCGGCCACACTGGGACTGAGATACGGCCCAGACTCCTACGGGAGGCAGCAGTGGGGAATATTGCACAATGGGCGCAAGCCTGATGCAGCGACGCCGCGTGGGGGATGACGGCCTTCGGGTTGTAAACCTCTTTCAGCAGGGACGAAGCGCAAGTGACGGTACCTGCAGAAGAAGCACCGGCCAACTACGTGCCAGCAGCCGCGGTAATACGTAGGGTGCGAGCGTTGTCCGGAATTACTGGGCGTAAAGAGCTCGTAGGTGGTTTGTCGCGTTGTTCGTGAAATCTCACGGCTTAACTGTGAGCGTGCGGGCGATACGGGCAGACTGGAGTACTGCAGGGGAGACTGGAATTCCTGGTGTAGCGGTGGAATGCGCAGATATCAGGAGGAACACCGGTGGCGAAGGCGGGTCTCTGGGCAGTAACTGACGCTGAGGAGCGAAAGCGTGGGGAGCGAACAGGATTAGATACCCTGGTAGTCCACGCCGTAAACGGTGGGTACTAGGTGTGGGTTTCCTTCCTTGGGATCCGTGCCGTAGCTAACGCATTAAGTACCCCGCCTGGGGAGTACGGCCGCAAGGCTAAAACTCAAAGGAATTGACGGGGGCCCGCACAAGCGGCGGAGCATGTGGATTAATTCGATGCAACGCGAAGAACCTTACCTGGGTTTGACATGCACAGGACGCCGGCAGAGATGTCGGTTCCCTTGTGGCCTGTGTGCAGGTGGTGCATGGCTGTCGTCAGCTCGTGTCGTGAGATGTTGGGTTAAGTCCCGCAACGAGCGCAACCCTTGTCTCATGTTGCCAGCGCGTAATGGCGGGGACTCGTGAGAGACTGCCGGGGTCAACTCGGAGGAAGGTGGGGATGACGTCAAGTCATCATGCCCCTTATGTCCAGGGCTTCACACATGCTACAATGGCCGGTACAAAGGGCTGCGATGCCGCAAGGTTAAGCGAATCCTTTTAAAGCCGGTCTCAGTTCGGATCGGGGTCTGCAACTCGACCCCGTGAAGTCGGAGTCGCTAGTAATCGCAGATCAGCAACGCTGCGGTGAATACGTTCCCGGGCCTTGTACACACCGCCCGTCACGTCATGAAAGTCGGTAACACCCGAAGCCAGTGGCCTAACCCTTTGGGAGGGAGCTGTCGAAGGTGGGATCGGCGATTGGGACGAAGTCGTAACAAGGTAGCCGTACCGGAAGGTGCGGCTGGATCACCTCCTTTCTAAGGAGCACCACGAAAAGCACCCCAATTGGTGGGGTGCAAGCCGTGAGGGGTTCTCGCCTGTAGTGGGCGGGGCCGGGTGCGCAACAGCAAATGATTGCCAGACACACTATTGGGCCCTGAGGCAACACTCGGATCGATTGAGTGCTTGTCCCCCCATCTTGGTGGTGGGGTGTGGTGTTTGAGAACTGGATAGTGGTTGCGAGCATCTAAACGAATGCGTTGCCTCCGAAATGGGGTGTGGCGGATTCGTTGAAATGTGTAATTTTTCTTTGGTTTTTGTGTTTTGTAAGTGCTTAAGGGCGCATGGTGGATGCCTTGGCATCGAGAGCCGATGAAGGACGTGGGAGGCTGCGATATGCCTCGGGGAGCTGTCAACCGAGCGTTGATCCGAGGATTTCCGAATGGGGAAACCCAGCACGAGTGATGTCGTGTTACCCGCATCTGAATATATAGGGTGCGGGAGGGAACGCGGGGAAGTGAAACATCTCAGTACCCGTAGGAGAAGAAAACAATTGTGATTCCGTCAGTAGTGGCGAGCGAACGCGGAACATGGCTAAACCGCACGCATGTGTAACCGGGTAGGGGTTGTGTGTGCGGGGTTGTGGGATTGATACGTCTCAGCTCTACCTGGCTGGGAGGTAGTCAGAAAGTGTCGTAGTTAGCGGAAGTGGCCTGGGATGGTCCGCCATAGACGGTGAGAGCCCGGTACGCGAAAACTCGGCACCTACCTTGTATCAACTCCCGAGTAGCAGCGGGCCCGTGGAATCTGCTGTGAATCTGCCGGGACCACCCGGTAAGCCTAAATACTTCTCGATGACCGATAGCGGATTAGTACCGTGAGGGAATGGTGAAAAGTACCCCGGGAGGGGAGTGAAAGAGTACCTGAAACCGTGTGCCTACAATCCGTCAGAGCCTCCTCGTGGGGTGATGGCGTGCCTTTTGAAGAATGAGCCTGCGAGTCAGGGACACGTCGCGAGGTTAACCCGTGTGGGGTAGCCGCAGCGAAAGCGAGTCTGAATAGGGCGCATCCCCTTTGGGGTGTAGTGGCGTGTTCTGGACCCGAAGCGGAGTGATCTACCCATGGCCAGGGTGAAGCGCGGGTAAGACCGCGTGGAGGCCCGAACCCACTTAGGTTGAAGACTGAGGGGATGAGTTGTGGGTAGGGGTGAAAGGCCAATCAAACTCCGTGATAGCTGGTTCTCCCCGAAATGCATTTAGGTGCAGCGTTGCGTGTTTCACCACGGAGGTAGAGCTACTGGATGGCCGATGGGCCCTACTAGGTTACTGACGTCAGCCAAACTCCGAATGCCGTGGTGTATAGCGTGGCAGTGAGACGGCGGGGGATAAGCTCCGTACGTCGAAAGGGAAACAGCCCAGATCGCCGGCTAAGGCCCCAAAGCGTGTGCTAAGTGGGAAAGGATGTGCAGTCGCAGAGACAACCAGGAGGTTGGCTTAGAAGCAGCCACCCTTGAAAGAGTGCGTAATAGCTCACTGGTCAAGTGATTGTGCGCCGATAATGTAGCGGGGCTCAAGCACACCGCCGAAGCCGCGACAACCGCAAGGTTGGGTAGGGGAGCGTCCCCCATTCAGCGAAGCCGCCGGGTGACCGGTGGTGGAGGGTGGGGGAGTGAGAATGCAGGCATGAGTAGCGATAAGGCAAGTGAGAACCTTGCCCGCCGTAAGACCAAGGGTTCCTGGGCCAGGCCAGTCCGCCCAGGGTGAGTCGGGACCTAAGGCGAGGCCGACAGGCGTAGTCGATGGACAACGGGTTGATATTCCCGTACCCGTGTGTGGGCGCCCGTGATGAATCAATTCTGCTAACCACCCAAAAGGTGGTCTATCAATCCCTTCGGGGTGCGAAGATCGCCGGCTGCGTGGGACCCGGATTGGTAGTAGTCAAGCAATGGGGTGACGCAGGAAGGTAGCCGTACCAGTCAGTGGTAATACTGGGGCAAACCTGTAGGGAGAGCGATAGGCAAATCCGTCGCTCATATTCCTGAGAGGTGATGCATAGCCGATTGAGGCGAATTCGGTGATCCTCTGCTGCCAAGAAAAGCCTCTAGCGAGCACACACACGGCCCGTACCCCAAACCGACACAGGTGGTCAGGTAGAGCATACCGAGGCGTACGAGATAACTATGGTTAAGGAACTCGGCAAAATGCCCCCGTAACTTCGGGAGAAGGGGGGCCGGAACACCGTGAACAGCCTTGCGCTGGGAGCGGGATCCGGTCGCAGAAACCAGCGAGAAGCGACTGTTTACTAAAAACACAGGTCCGTGCGAAGTCGCAAGACGATGTATACGGACTGACGCCTGCCCGGTGCTGGAAGGTTAAGAGGACCCGTTAACCCGCAAGGGTGAAGCGGAGAATTTAAGCCCCAGTAAACGGCGGTGGTAACTATAACCATCCTAAGGTAGCGAAATTCCTTGTCGGGTAAGTTCCGACCTGCACGAATGGCGTAACGACTTCTCGACTGTCTCAACCATAGACTCGGCGAAATTGCACTACGAGTAAAGATGCTCGTTACGCGCGGCAGGACGAAAAGACCCCGGGACCTTCACTACAACTTGGTATTGGTGTTCGGTACGGTTTGTGTAGGATAGGTGGGAGACTGTGAAACCCCAACGCCAGTTGGGGCGGAGTCGTTGTTGAAATACCACTCTGATCGTATTGGACACCTAACGTCGAACCCTTATCGGGTTCACGGACAGTGCCTGGCGGGTAGTTTAACTGGGGCGGTTGCCTCCTAAAATGTAACGGAGGCGCCCAAAGGTTCCCTCAACCTGGACGGCAATCAGGTGTTGAGTGTAAATGCACAAGGGAGCTTGACTGCGAGACCTACACGTCAAGCAGGGACGAAAGTCGGGATTAGTGATCCGGCACCCCCGAGTGGAAGGGGTGTCGCTCAACGGATAAAAGGTACCCCGGGGATAACAGGCTGATCTTCCCCAAGAGTCCATATCGACGGGATGGTTTGGCACCTCGATGTCGGCTCGTCGCATCCTGGGGCTGGAGCAGGTCCCAAGGGTTGGGCTGTTCGCCCATTAAAGCGGCACGCGAGCTGGGTTTAGAACGTCGTGAGACAGTTCGGTCTCTATCCGCCGCGCGCGTCAGAAACTTGAGGAAACCTGTCCCTAGTACGAGAGGACCGGGACGGACGAACCTCTAGTGCACCAGTTGTCCCACCAGGGGCACCGCTGGATAGCTACGTTCGGACAGGATAACCGCTGAAAGCATCTAAGCGGGAAACCTTCTCCAAGATCAGGTTTCTCACCCTTTTAGAGGGATAAGGCCCCCCGCAGAACACGGGTTCGATAGGCCAGACCTAGAAGCTCAGCAATGAGTGTAGGGAACTGGCACTAACCGGCCGAAAACTTACCAAACACAAACTCGCAACCACATTCCAGCGCCTGACAGAAATGTCGTGGCGCACCACACCCCCCACCAATACATTTAAATAGAGTTACGGCGGCCACAGCGACAGGGAAACGCCCGGTCCCATCCCGAACCCGGAAGCTAAGCCTGTCAGCGCCAATGATACTGCCCACTCGGGTGGAAAAGTAGGACACCGCCGAACATATACAAAAACACCCCCGGCAACGGGGGTGTTTTTGCATTCGCCATTAATCGAATAGCGTCAAATTCTCGCTGCGCTTTTCCAGTTCGAGTAGGGTGCGCTTTCGGTCGAGTCCGCCACCGAACCCCGTCAGGCTTCCGTTGGCGCCGATCACCCGGTGACAAGGGACGACGATGGCGATCGGATTGTGGCCGTTGGCCCAGCCGACTGCGCGCGCGGATCCCGGGGCGCCGATCTGGTCGGCGATTTCCCCGTACGAACGGGTCTCGCCGTACGGGATCGTCAGCAGCGCCTGCCATACCCGCCGCTGGAATTCGGTGCCACCCAGCTCGAGCTCGATGTCGAATTCGGTGCGCTCGCCGGCGAAGTACGCGATGACTTGTTCGACGGCGTCGTCGAAGGCCCGCGGGTCGGGCGACCAGTCGGCGCGGTCGGGTTCGTAGGTCTGGTCGACCATTCGCAGATTCGTCAGAACCGATCCGTGCCCGGCCAGGGTCAGGAATCCGATCGGGCTGTCGATGGTGCGGTAGCGGATCATGCGACCTCCAGTGGTGGCCAATGGTTTACCGGATGCTCGAGGGTGGTCCAGAGATGCTGGGTGGCGTAGGAGCGCCAGGGCCGCCAACGCGCGCTGCGCTCGACGAGCCTTCGCTGATCCGCGGGTAACCCGAGTTCCTCTGCGGCCAAGCGGAGTCCGAGGTCGCTGGCGGGAAAGGCGTCCGGGTCGCCGAGGGCGCGCATCGCGATCACCTCCGCGGTCCAGGGACCGACGCCCGGCAGTGCCAGCAGCTGGGCGCGGGCGCTGTCCCAATCGCTGCCCGCGTCCAGGACGATGCTTCCGTCGGCGAGCCCCGCGACCAGCGCGGCGAGCGTCCGTTGCCGGGCCGCGGGGACCGCCAGGTGGATCGGATCGATCTCCGCCAGCTGTTCGACCGACGGGAAGGTACGCGTCAGTGCGCCCGCGGGGTCCTTGATGGGGCTCCCGTAGGCCGCGACCAACCTGCCCGCGTGGGTTCTCGCCGCCTTGGTCGAGACCTGTTGGCCGAGCACGGCGCGCACGGCGAGCTCGGCCTCGTCGACAGTCCGCGGGATCCGTTGCCCCGGGGCCTTTTTCACCACCGGCGCCAGCTCGGGGTCGGCGGCCAGCGCGTCCACCACGGCCTCGGGGTCGGCGTCGAGGTCCAGCAACCGCCGGCAGCGGGCGATCGCGGTGGTGAGGTCGCGGAAGTCGTCGAGCGTCAGTTGGCAGCGCACGTGGTCGACGGCCGGCGTCAGCGTCACGACGGCGCCGCCGCGGGGCAGTCGAAGGCTGCGCCGGTAGGCGCCGTCGCGGACCTCCTCACAGCCGGGCACCATGCCGGCCGCGAGGTGACCGAACACGCCCTCGTAGGCGAACGGTGTGCGCACCGGTAGCCGGAGGCACAGCGCCCCAGGCGAATTGGTGTCCGATGTCGACCGCGCCGCGGCGCGTTTGCGCAACGCCGTCGGTGTGACCTCGAACACCAGACGCACGGTGTCGTTGAACTGGCGGATGCTGGAAAACCCGGCGGCGAAGGCGACATCGCCGAACGGTAGGTCCGTGGTCTCGATGAGTACCCGGGCGGTCTGCGCCCGTTGCGCCCGGGCCAGCGCCAGTGGCCCGGCGCCGACCTCGGCCTGCAGGAGGCGCTCCAGCTGACGGGTCGTGTAACCGAGGCGGCCCGCGAGTCCGCCCACGCCTTCCCGGTCCACCGTGCCGTCCGCGATCAGCCGCATAGTGCGCGCGACGACGTCTCTGCGCACGTTCCATTCGGGTGATCCGGGCGACGCGTCGGGACGGCATCGCTTGCAGGCGCGGAATCCGGCTTTCTGCGCTGCCGCCGCGGTCGGATAGAACCGCACGTTGCGCGCGAAGGGTGGCCGCACCGGGCAGCTGGGCCGGCAATAGATCCGCGTCGTCAACACCGCCGTGACGAACCAGCCGTCGAAGCGGGCGTCCTTGGACTGGACGGCTCGGTAGCAGCGCTCGAAATCTTCGTGCACGGTTCCACAGTTACACCCGCCCACCGACAAAACTGGCGGAAAAGCGACATGATCGTGGGCGGGCGGGCTTATCGCGTGGGGACCAGCCGTTCCCCGGATTCCAGGAGGCGGCTCCGCACATCTTCGAGGTCTGCCTCGATCAGGGAATGGTCGCGTTTGCGCCAACGGCCCGCAATCATCACGGCTTCGATGTTGACGATGCCGGCGTGGAGCGCGGCGGCGATCGGGTCACGAGCTGGCCAGAGGTTGAGCGGTCGCGTGTCAATGACGATCAGGTCCGCTTGCATGCCCGGTTCGATTCTGCCGATCCGGTCGTCCAGCCCCAGGGCGCGCGCGCCTTCGACGGTCGCCCATGCCAACGCCTGCTTACTGGTGACTGACGATGACGGGGCTATCGCACCGGTCAGCTGCCGGTGGCGCTCGTGGTCGAGACCGCGCTGATGGGCCAACGCGATGCGCGCGCCGGCCAGAATCTCCCCGGACACGGCGGTGTCGGTGTCGGTGCCCAATGACGGTGCCGCGCAATGTCTCAACAGGTGTCCGGTAATTGGGACGCCATGGCCGTGCCCGAGCTCGCTTTCCGGTGTGACGGTGAAGGTGACGCCGGCAGCGATCAATCGGCTGAACCAGTCGTCGGTGAGACCGGCGCCGTGGACAATGTTGGTGCGCGGCCCGAACAGCCCCGCGGCGCGGACCGCTTCCCATCCGGCCCCTGGCTGGCCGCCGCTTTGGTGCATCGAGGCGACGAGGCCGCGTTCGGCGGCGGCACGTAAATCGGCCACGGCCACATCGGGCGCCGAGTATTGCGGTCCCGCGATCGCCATCCCGACGGTGAGCGAGCCGCGCGCGGGGCCGGGCCGGTCGAGAAGCCGGTCGACCTCGGCCAGCGGATGGGTGACGTCGGGGTCTCGCCGAGGCGCTCCGTGCAGAAACACGGCGCGGATGCCGGACCGTTCCAGACCTTCGATTGCCGCGTCCGTGTGCTCAGGCGTCGGGTTGTTGTGGCACCAGTCACCCAGCGTCGTTGTGCCGCAATTGATTTGATTGAGAGCGCCAGCGAGATTGCCGATGTAGACGTCATCGGGCGTGAACTGGTCCGCGACGCCGCCGTGCGTGTGCCGCAGGTAGTCCAGCAGTGTCCAGTCGGCGCCCGCCAAACGCAACGCGCTCTGCCACGTGTGCAAATGCGCGTTGACGAGCCCGGGCATGATCACGCGACCGGGAAGGTCGACCGTTTCGGCGTCAGTATCGTCGACGCGCTCGCCGCAATTGGTGACCTGATCGCCCTCGACGGCGATGTCGATGCGCTCGGCGTCGGGGCGCGTCGGCGACATGGTGATCACCCGCGCTCCGCGCAGCACGGTGCGGTTCATGAGTGGGCTGACTCAGGCCGGGTCGGGCGCGTCCCACGGGACCGTGCCGGAAAGCCAGTGAGTAATGGGCTCTTCCTGGTCGTGGCGGTGGAGGTGTCGCGGCGGTTGACCGAATGTCGCGTAGGGGCGGCACCGAATGACGACCCGGTTTTCTTCGCGGCGCATGGCGTCGACGACCGGACGGGCTTCTAACGGGAGCGGCTGGCCCGACATCCTGGCACCAACTTCCATCATCACGTCGCACACCAGGTCGGGATCGTCGTCGATCACCGCGTCGGCGTACACCTGCAAATAGGCGAAGGGCCAACGTTCGTCGAGGACACACAGGCTGACCTTGCCGTCTCGCGCGATGACCCGGGCCTTGCCGCGCCCGGCCATCGTCGATACCAGCAACTCGTCCCCATCGGTGGGGACGTAGTAGACGACCGACATTCCGGGCCCGTCGTTCTTCCGGCGGTAGCCGAACACGCATGTTCGATGAGTCCGCACGAACTCGCGGCGCTCGGACGGGAGCAGGTCCCGGTCGGTGGGAACGGTGAAGGGTTCCGTGGCAAGCGGTAGCAGCATGGCGACGTGTCTTCCGGTCTGGCGTGAAGGTGAATCGGGGGGCTCCCGATATATTATGGATACAACGTATCCATTATTGCGTGACCGGTCAAGAGTCGCAATACTGGGCGCGTGACCCGAGGCAGCCCACCGACTCAGGACGACAGCTCCGGTCGCCGTTCCCGCGGGCGCCCGCGGCTCCCGCTCGACCGCATCGTCGGCACGGCCCTCCAGATCGTGGACGAGGAGGGCGTGGAGGCTCTCTCGATGCGGACCCTCGCACAGCGGCTGGAGTCCGGCACGGCCACGCTGTATCGCCATTTCGCCAGCCGGGGCGAGGTGGTTTCGTACGTGGTCGATCGCGTTTTCGGCGAGATCGACTGCAGCACTGAGGACCTCGCCACCATGGGTTGGCAGCAGGCCTGCGAGTCGTTCGCACGAGCCACGTTTGAGGTGTTGCGCAGCCACCCCAACGTGGCTCCGCTGCTGGTCGACCAGCTCCCGCTCGGGCCCAACGCGCTGGCGCAGCGGGAAGCGTTACTGGCGGTCCTGCTCGATAACGGCTTCACCCCGCGTCACGCGGCCCGCTCCTATGCGACGGTGGCCCGATATGTGCTGGGCTTCGCCATTCAGCTCAGCGGCCGTGGGCTCGATGACCGGCACGCGTCCACGCTTTTCCGCGCGTTGGATCCGCAGTTGTTCCCCGCCACCCGCGCGGTGGCCGACTACCTCCCTGTGCCGATCGACGAAGAGTTTGCAGTCGGCCTCGAGCTCATCATCAGTGGTCTGGCGAAATACGCAGCAGTGCAGGGCGATACAGCAGCTAAGTCGCGGCCCCGTGATGGGCGCCCGCGGCGGACGCGATGAAGTCCCGCGCCGGGCGCGACAGCGGCCGGCCGGAACTCCAGATCATCCCGACGTCGCGGTAGGCGTCGGCGTCGGCCAACGGCAGCACACTCATCCCGGGCGCGTGCTCGGTGCCGTCGATGGGCACCAGGCTGATGCCCAGTCCCGCGGCGACCAGTCCCGCGGTTGTGGTCAGGTTGGCCGATTGCAGGACGATCCGCGGCTGGAATTGCGCTGCGGCGCATAGCTCGTCGAGCAGCCGCCGCATGCCGTACCCGGGATGCATGGCCACGAAGGGTTCGTCGGCCAGGTCGGTCATGCACACCACCGCGGCGGCCGCGAGCCGGTGCCCGGGCGGGACGGCGACGCCGAGCCGCTGACGAAACAGGCTGCGCCAGGCGAACGTCGGCCCTCGCGGCCGCGGCGAAACCACCCCGACGTCCACCGACCCGGATTGCACGAGATCGCCGATCGCTTCGGCCGCACCCTCCTCGAGGGTGAATGCCACGCGCGGTGACGCCGCGGTGAACGCCGCGATCAAGCGCGGCACCACCGTCGAGCCGAACGAACTCAAGAACCCCAGCCGGATCTCGCTGACCGCCGGGTTCGTCAGGTCTTCGATCGCCCGTCGGGCCGAATCGAGCTCAAGCTGTGCCCGGCGCGCGTGCTCGTAGAAAATGCGGCCGTAGGTGTTCAGCGTGAGACGCCTGCCGCGGCGCTCGAACAGCGCGACGCCCAGCCGGCGTTCCAGGCGGGCCAGCATCCGGGTGAGCGTCGGCTGCGCGATGTGCAGCTGTTCGGCCGCGGACGTGACATGCTGCAGCTCCGCGAGTGTGACGAACCACTCGTAGTCGCCTTCAACCAACGCGGTCACCTCTACTTATGCGATTAATGCATCATAACTCAGCAAACAATTCATTTCCTTTCTCGAGCCCCGGCGCGGAGCATCATTGCCATGCCTCACGCGACCTCGCGTCCTACCGCCCACCGAGTCGGAAGCAGGGGATACCGGCGGGTGACCGCGGCGCTCTACGGCGCCGGCCTGGCCAGTTTCGCCGCGATGTACTGCACCCAGGCCCTGCTGCCGGCCTTTTCGACCTATTACCGGATCAGCCCCGCCACCGCCGCGTTGACGGTCGCGCTGACCACGGGAGTGCTGGCGCTGTCGATCATCCCCGCGAGCGTGCTTTCCGAGCGCTACGGGCGCATCCCCGTGATGCTGACGTCGGGGGTCGCCTCCAGCGCGATCGGGTTGCTGTTGCCGTTCAGCCCGTCGCTCGGCGTGCTGCTCGCGGGCCGCGCGCTGCACGGCGCCGCGCTCGCCGGGATACCGGCGGTCGCAATGGCTTTCCTCGCCGAGGAGGTGCACGCGTCGTCGCTCGGTTCGGCGATGGGACGGTACATCGCCGGGACCACGGTCGGTGGCCTGACCGGGCGGATCGTCCCTTCGCTGGTCGTCGATGTCAGCAATTGGCGGGTGGCGCTGTTGGTGTGCTCGCTGACGACGCTGGCCGGCACGGCCGTCTTCGCCGTCCTGGTGCCCCGGTCGCAGTTTTTCACCCCGAAGGCCACAGATGCGCGCGCCACTGCACGCAACCTCGCCGCACATCTGCGAAACCCGGTGTTGCTGAAGCTTTTCGCGTTGGGCTTCACGCTGATGGGCGGCTTCGTCACGGTGTACAACTACCTGGGCTACCGGTTGGCCGCCCCGCCGTTCGGACTGGCGCCGTCGCTGGTCGGACTGTTGTTCGTGCTGTACCTGGCCGGCACCGGGACGTCGGTGGTGGCCGGGCGGCTGGCCGACCGCCGCGGACGCGCGCTGGTGCTGGGCGGCGCCCTGCCGATCACGGTGACCGGCCTGGCGCTGACCGTGCCGCACTCGGTGGTCGCCGTGGTCGTCGGGCTCGGCATGTTCACCGGCGGATTCTTCGCCGCGCACACCGTGGCCAGCGGGTGGGTGGGCGCGGCGGCACGCCGGGATCGCGCCGAGGCGTCGGCGCTCTACCTGTTCAGCTACTACCTGGGCGGATCGGTCGCCGGCGCTTTCGGCGGGCTGGTGTACGGCGCCGGCGGCTGGCCGGCGACGGTCGGGTTCGTCGGCGCCCTCATCCTCGGCGCCGTGGCGCTCGCGATGCTGTTGGTGAGGGAGACGGGCTTCCGCTCAGGCGCCGAACAATTGACCGATCTTCGAAAAGAGTTGCCACACTCCATAAGTGAACGGGACCGCGACCCACACCCAGGCCAGTGCGATGAGGGCGGGACCGATGCGATGGTCGGGGATCGGCTTTGTCATGCGTGTGCCTCCGGCTGAAGATCCGAAATGGTCTCGGGCGTCGCGGCGTCGCCGGGCGGGGCGGGCACGTGATGCTTGGCGGCCACCGGCCTGATCAGCTCGTTGCAGACCAGCCCGACGACCAGGAGGGCGATCATCACGCCGAACGACACGATGTAGAGGTCGGGTCCGTGTTTCCCGGCCGCCTTCTGCGAGTCGGCGATGGCGTTCACGATCAGCGGGCCCAGCACGCCCGCGACAGACCAGGCCGTCAGCAGCCTGCCGTGGATGGCGCCGACCTCGTGGGTGCCGAACAGGTCACGCAGGTACGCCGGAACGGTCGAAAACCCCGCGCCGTAGAACGACAGGATCAGCACGGTGCACAGCAGGAAGGTGAGCTTGCTGGAATTGGTCGTCAGCGCCAACGTGAGATAAAGCAGGGCGCCGCCGCCGAGGTATAGCCGGTACATGTTCTTGCGGCCCAGCGCATCCGACAGCGACGACCAGCCGATCCGGCCGAGCATGTTGGCCAGCGACAGCAGCGCGACGAACCCGGCGGCCGCGGAGGCCAACGCCGCCGCGCGGGGCGCCCTCGGAAAGAAGTCCTGGTAAATCGGCGAGGCCTTCTCCAGGATGCCGATGCCGGCGGTCACGTTGAAACAGAGCACCACCCACAACAGCCAGAACTGAGGCGTCTTGATCGCATTGGCCGCCGACACACCGGCCGTCGTGATCAGCGATCCGGCTTTGTGCGGCTTGGGTTTCCAGCCCCGCGGCGTCCAATCCGGCGCCGGCACCCGGATCAGCAGGCACCCCATCGCCATGAACACCGCATAGGTACAGCCCATCACCAGGAAGGTCCTGGCCACGCCGGTTGTGCTGGTGCGGCCGAACGCGTCGAGCAGGCTGTTCGTCCACGGGGACGCGATCAGGGCCCCACCGCCAAAGCCCATGATCGCCAAGCCGGTCGCCATGCCGGGGCGATCGGGAAACCACTTGATGAGCGTGGACACCGGCGAGATGTAGCCGATACCGAGGCCGACCCCTCCGACGACCCCGTATCCCACCACGACGAGCCAGTATTGGTGAACCGAAACTCCGCATCCGGCGATCAGCAACCCGCTGCAAAAGCACACGGTGGCAACCACCATGGCCCAGCGCGGTCCGTAGTGGTCCACCCGCGTGCCGAACGCCGCCGCCGAAAGGCCCAGCATCACAATAGCGACGGTGAACGGCATCGCGCTGGCGGTTCCGGAGACGTGCAGCGATTTCTCCAGCGGGATCTTGAAGACGCTCCAGGCGTAGGCCGAGCCGATGGCCAGGTGGATGGACAGCGCGGCGGGCGGAACCAGCCAGCGGTTCCATCGGGGCCCGGCGACGATTCTCGAACGATCAAGCAACGCAACGGTTGTCAAGGTGCACCCTTCTGACGCGGGCACGGAGCTCCGTCCCGTCGTCACTATTGGCGCGGTTTCAAGCGGCGGTCAAGGCGCGATTTCTATTGTCCGATAACGGATTTCTATCGATACTGCTGACGGGCGTTGACCACAGGCGTTGTCACCCGGATTTACTGCGCGTCGGCGAGGAAGGCCAGCCGGGTTGGGCGCTCGTGCCCCCGAAGGGTCACCGCCTCACCCAAAGACCAACGCGCTCTTTCCTCTTCGCTCGCGCACTCGAGCGTGTCGGCCGTCGCGAGCAATCCGCCGGGACGGGACTTGGCCAGCTCGCACAGCCGTGCGGCCTCGTTGACCGGCTCGCCGATCACGGTGTATTCGAACCGTTCCTTGGCGCCCACGTTGCCGGCGACGACCTGGCCCGCCGCCACGCCGATGCCCGCCTCCAGCTCGCACATTTCGTGGGCGAGCCGTTTCGCGATGCACCGCGCCGCGGCGAGCGCCTCGTCCTCGGGCGAGTCGAGATGGTTCGGGGCTCCGAAGATGGCAAGCGACGCATCGCCTTCGAACTTGTTGACCAGGCCGCGATGGCGGTCCACTTCGTCGACGACGATCGCGAAAAATCGGTTGAGCACTTCGACGACTTCGGTGGGGGGCTGGGTGGTCACCAGTTGGGTGGAGCCGACGATGTCGATGAAGACGACGGCGACGTGTCGTTCCTCACCGCCCAGTTTCGGTCGCTCGCGCTCGGCCGCCAGGGCGACCTCGCGGCCGACGTGCCGGCCGAAGAGGTCGCGCACGCGTTCGCGTTCACGCAGGCCGTCGACCATCGCGTTGAACCCGCGTTGCAGCTCGCCGAGCTCGGTCCCGTCGAAGACCACCAGGTTGCCGCGCAGGTTGCCCTGCTCGACGCGGCGCAGCGCCGCGCGCACCACCCGCACCGGGGTCGCCGTCAGCCAGGCCAGGATCCACATCAGGGCGCAACCGAAGACGAGCGTGGCGACCGACACGATCAGCACGCCCACCGCGAACTCGGTCTCGGTCAGGTTGCGCAGCAGGATCTGGAACATCGCCAGCAGGCCGATGCCGATGACGGGCACGCCGGAACCCAGGAACCAGACCACCATCGTGCGGCCCATGATGCCCGCCGAAAACCGCCGTGGCGGTGGTCCCGCCTCGAGCGCCTGGGCGGCAATCGGGCGAAGCGCGAACTCGGCGAGCAGGTAACTGGCGGTGGCCACCAGGACGCCGCAGAAGCTGACGACGAGGAGGAACCGCGGGATGAACAATGTGTTGACCAGACCGTAGAGCGTCGTATACACCACCGTCCCGATGCCCCACAGGACGAGGTCGTACATGGCGAGTCGCCACGGGGCCAGGAAGGTGTTGCGCTCGTCCTCGGCGGTCGGCCCGCGCTCCTCGATCGCCCAACGCAACGAGAGCACGGTCCGGCGGGTGATCCAATACGTGCCCACCGCCAGGGCCACGGCGATGTAGGCCGGGGAGACCCCGAACGTGAGCCAGGCCGGGGCGTCGTGAAAGATGCTCGGCGCGGGAATGGCGACTATCACCAACAGCAGTGCCACGCCGATGCCGATCAGGTTCGCCCCCAGAACCAGCACCGTCATGATGACCTGGATGCGGACGCGGCGCCGCCGCTGGCTTTCGGCCACCCGCCCGAGGATCAATGAGCCATACGCGGGCGTATCCGGCAGGCGGCCGCTCTGGCGGGTGATCCGCTCGAGCACCCGGCCGATACGTTGGGCCACGCTCATTTTGGCCGACATCGTGGCGCCAGCCTAATTTGTCGCCCACGCTCTAAGGTGAGTCGGGTGCGCCTTGTCATCGCTCAATGCACCGTCGACTACGTCGGCCGGCTCACCGCACACCTGCCGTCGGCGCGACGGTTGCTGCTGTTCAAGGCCGACGGCTCGGTGAGCGTGCACGCCGACGACCGCGCCTACAAGCCGTTGAACTGGATGAGCCCGCCGTGCTGGTTGACCGAGGAGAACGGCGATCAGGCGCCGGTGTGGGTGGTCGAGAACAAGGCCGGCGAGCAGCTGCGCATCACGGTGGAGGACATCGAGCACGACTCGAGTCATGACCTGGGCGTCGACCCGGGATTGGTCAAGGACGGCGTCGAGGCTCACCTGCAGGCGTTGCTCGCCGAGCATGTGCAACTGCTTGGGGAGGGTTACACGTTGGTCCGCCGCGAGTACATGACCGCGATCGGCCCCGTCGATCTACTGTGTCGCGACGAACGGGGCGGCTCGGTCGCGGTGGAAATCAAGCGGCGCGGCGAGATCGACGGCGTGGAACAGCTCACCCGCTACCTCGAGTTGCTCAACCGCGACAGCGTTCTGGCGCCGGTCAAAGGCGTCTTCGCCGCTCAGCAGATCAAGCCGCAGGCGCGCACCCTCGCGACCGATCGCGGAATACGTTGCATCACACTCGATTACGACAAGATGCGCGGCATGGACAGTGACGAGTACCGGCTGTTCTGATGTGTCCGCGCCGCAAACCACCACGTGGCCACCGGCCGAACCCGCCACCGGTGCCGAGCCGCGTGGAAATCGGCCCGGACGGTCACGAGTACGAGGTGCGTCCGATCGCGGCGGCCCGCGCCCTCAAGACCTACCGGTGTCCGGGTTGTGACCACGAAATACGTTCCGGCACATCGCATCTGGTGGTGTGGCCGACCGATTCACCACACGCTGGGGTAGAGGATCGGCGGCACTGGCACACGCCGTGCTGGACCAACCGCGCTACCCGCGGGCCGACCCGAAAGTGGTCCTGAAGCTCCGGGATGAATCGCGAGTGTGCGGCTGGCCGCACACTCGGCACCGAACGCGCGGCCGGCCGCACACTCGGCGCAAGCCGTGCTTTAAGAGGCCGGCTCCACCAACTCGATCAGGACGCCGCCGGCGTCCTTGGGGTGGATGAAGTTGATCCGCGAGTTTGCTGTGCCGCGCCGCGCCGCGTCGTAGACCAGGCGGACGCCCTGCTCGCGCAGCTGCTCGCAGATGGTGTCCAGATCGCTGACCCGAACGGCCATCTGTTGGATGCCCGGGCCGCGCTTCTCCATGAACTTCGCGATCGTCGACGAGTCGTCGAGCGGGGCCATCAACTGCAGCTGCGCGGTGGTGCCGGGGACGGCCAGCATCGCCTCGCGGATGCCCTGGTCATCGTTGACTTCCTCATGCACG
>NZ_LZKE01000105.1:0-107174 GCF_001672675.1 Mycobacterium sp. E2327 | reverse complement strand
CACCTCGGGCCCGTGCGGCCCCAGCGCGACCGGCGCCTGCCACTGCGCGGCCTGCAGGCGGGGATAGACGTCGGCGGGAGATTCCTCGGCGTCGTATTCCAGCGTCGGCAGGCCGGCATCGAAAACGCTTGGGGCAGCGGCACCGACGGTCATGACGGCCTCCTCGCGACGAGTTTCTCAGAATGTATGGCCACGCCGCGCGGCTGTCAACGATATCGGTTGCCCGGCATGAACTTTGTGCTGCGGCCGCAGGTCGCCCGCCATACACGGACGCGGTTTGTGTATTGCCGCGTGGGCTGCCTAGCGCTCTTCCAGGACGTTGACTTGCCGCACCACCCGACCGCGCTTGAGGTAGGTGGTCTGTATGACCACGTAGTCCAGCGATGCACCGGTCGCGTTTTCGCGGTGGTGCAATCGCGCCCGGCGCACGAACGACCCCGGCGCCGCCTCGTCCAAGGACAGGTTCTCGATGGTGTTCTCGTCGTAGCGATCGAAGACCGCACGCCAGAAGTCGAGTACGGCCGCGCGGCCATGCAGCAGGCCCTCGGAACACAGAGGGGGCGGCGGACCATACTCGACGTCTTTGGCGAATAGGCCGAATACGGCCTCCAGGTCACCGCGATTGACTGCGTCGCGGGCGCGCTCGAACGTGCCCCGGAGCACGCGCCGGCGGAGCGGGACGGGAAGCCGGGACACGGCCATCACGGCGAGCGCGGCCAGGCCGGGCGCTCTCACCTCTACGCTGTCCGCAACCGGACGCCGCAAGTTGGCCACCGGCTCCTACCCCTGTTTCGTTGCGCGGGCCAGCTGGCCGCCCAGCAGCACGACCGCGAACACACCGCCCGCGACTCCCGAAATGAGCAACGGCAGTTGCCCGTTCGAACCCCACAAAAAGCCCGCCCACAACCCGGCCACGAGCACGGCCAGACCGGTGGCGCCCTGGAACACGCCCTGGGCGCTCGCCTGATGCTCCTTGCCGGCGAGGCCCGAAATCCAGGCCTTCCCAACGCCATCGGTGCACCCGGTGAACACGCCGTAGGCGCCGATCAGCAGCCATGCCGTCACCAGGTCGGTGGTCAGCCCCAGCCCGGTATAGCCGATCGCGAAGAACGCCAGACCGATCCCGAACAACGCCGGCTTGCCGATGCGGTCGGCGAGCGACCCGGCCGGGTAGCTGGCCAGTGCGTACACCGCGTTGTATCCGACGTAGGCGAGGATCACCTCGATCACCGAGAAACCAATCTCGTTGAGCCGCAACAACAACAGGGCGTCGGGGAAATTCACCAAGCTGAAGCCGATGAGCAGTGCCGTGACCCGCCAGTAGGGCCGCGGCAACGTGCGCACGCCGGCCCACATGGACTTCCGCTGCGGTCGCGGGGCGGGACGGCTGCGCTCTCGGGCGAGGAAGACGAGTGCCACGCTGAGGACGGCGGGCACGATGGCGACATACAGCAACGGCGGAATCCGGTGGTCGAGCAGCTCGTAGCCCACCAACCCGAGCAGCGGACCGACGACGGCGCCCAAGGTGTCCATCGCGCGGTGGAAGCCGAAAACTCGGCCGCGCTGCGCCTCGTCCACGCCGTCGACCAGCAGCGCATCCCGCGGCGCGCCGCGAATGCCCTTGCCGAGCCGGTCGACGACGCGACCCGCCAGCACGCCCGGCCACGCCCCGGCCACCGCGATGATGATCTTGCCCAGCGCCGCCATCCCGTAGCCGGTGGCGATCAGCGGGCGCCGCGCAAACCGGTCGCCCAGCGGGCCCGCCGCCAGCTTCGTGAGCGACGACGCGCCCTCGGCGACGCCTTCGACGGCTCCCACCACCGACGGCGGCGCACCGAGCACGGCCGTGAGGTAGATCGGCAGCAGCGGATACAGCAGTTCGCTGGCGGCGTCCTGCAGGAACGACACCCCGGAGAGCACCCGGACGTTGCGGGTGAGCCAGGCGGGCCATGAGCGTCGCGGTCGGATCGCTTCCCGTGTCACGGTCGTCAGCGTAGGGGAGGCGCTCAGTCCTTACCGCGCAACCGCACCATCCGGGTCGTCGAGCTCTCGTCCAACTCGACGACGTCGGACCGCGAACGCAGGAAATCACTGAATGACCGGAATCCCAAAGACTTCTCGCTGAACGACGGGTCCATCCGTTTCATTTGCGCTTTGACGGCCGAGTTGTGCAGCCAGTCGGCGTCGTCTTTTTCCAGCCCGATTTGCAGCGCGCGCGTCAGCAGCGCGGTGGCGGCGGCCTGTGGGTCGGGTGGCTCCTCGGGTTCCTCGCGCTTGTCCGCCTTGCCGCGGCCGCTTGCCTTCTTCGGTTTGGCGGCCTGGGTGCCGGCGCCGGCCGGCTCGGGCTCGAACACCGGAACCCCGGGCAGCGCATCGTAGATGACGAATTCGTCGCAGGCGGCCGCCAGCGCCCGGCTCGACGCGCCGGCCACCCCGATGCCGACCACGTACCGCCCGAGCCGCTTGCAGCGCTGCGCCAGTGGGATGTAGTCGGAGTCGCCGGCCACGATCACCACGTGGGTCAGGTCGGGCAGCCGGAACATGTCCTCGACCGCGTCGACGGCCAGCCGGATGTCGGCGCCGTTCTTGCCGTAGGCCGCCGCCGGGAACAGTTGGACCAGATCGACCGCGCGGGCTACCAGCTGTCCGCGGTATCCGGCGTTGACGTCGGCCGACCAGTCCGCGTACGCGCGGGTGAGCACCAGCGTCCCGAACGACGACGAGAAGTCGATGATCGCGCCGACGTCGACGGTGGCCCGGGCCAGCCGATCGGCATGCTGCTCGAGCCCGCCGGCCTTGTCGCGCTGGAACGAGTTGCGTCCGTTCACCTGGTCGTAGCGCGAGATCACGATGTTGTCGAAGTCGAGGTAGACCGCCACGCGGGCCATCGCCGGTTCGGTCATGCCCGCAATCTTGCCCGATGCCGGTAGTCGACCTGCCAGTGCTTGATGCCGTTGATGAACGACGACCGCAGCCGCTCGGGCTCACCGACCGGGGTCAGGTCGGGCAGGTGGTCGGCGATCGCGTTGAACATCACGTCGATGGTCGTGCGCGCCAGGTTGGCGCCGATGCAGTAATGCGCGCCGGTGCCGCCGAATCCGACGTGCGGGTTGGGGCTGCGCAAGATGTCGAAGGCATACGGGTCGTCAAAGACCTCTTCGTCGAAGTTGGCCGAGCGGTAGAACAGGACCACCCGCTGGCCCTTCTTGATCCGCACACCGCCGAGCTCGGTGTCTTCCATGGCGGTGCGCTGAAACGCCGTGATCGGCGTCGCCCACCGGATGATCTCGTCGGCCGCGGTCTTCGGGCGCTGCGCCTTGAAGAGCTCCCACTGATCCGGGTAGTCCGTGAACGCCATCATCCCCTGCGTGATCGAATTCCGGGTCGTCTCGTTGCCCGCAATGCCCAGCGTGACGACGAACATGCCGAACTCGGCGTCCGATAGGCGCTCGCCGTCCGCGTCGGCCCGGACCAGCGTCGTGACGATGTCGTCACCTGGTTCCTCGGCTTTGCGCGCGGCCAATTGCATTGCGTACCACATTAATTCGCCCGCCGAGGCCAGCGCGTCATGCTCGGCGAACTCGGGGTCGTCGCTTCCGATCATCTTGTTCGACCAGTCGAACAACTTGCCACGGTCTTCTGGCGGCACCCCGAGCAGGGCGGCGATGGCCTGCAGCGGCAACTCGCACGCCACCTGCAGGACGAAGTCGCCCGACCCCGCCGCGGCGGCCTCGGTGACGATGCGCCGCGCCCGCTCGGCGAGGTCGGCGCGCAGCCGCTCGACCGCGCGCGGGGTGAAGGCGCGTGAGACGATCTTGCGGAGCCGGCTGTGTTCCGGGTCGTCCATCATGATCATCGACGTCCGCCCGGCCTCAATCTGGCCCTGCGCCAAGTCTTCCCGGTACCGCGGCACGATCGACTTATTGGCCGAAGAGAAGACGTCGCTGCGCAGCGAGACCTCGCGGACGTCGCGGTGCTTGGTCACCACCCAGTAGCCGCCATCGCCGAACCCGCCGTGGCCGGGCGGCTGTTCGTTCCACCAGACCGGTGCCGTCGCGCGCAGCTCGGCCAACTCCCGCACCGGCAGCCGGTGGGCGTAGATGTCGGGATCGGTGAAGTCGAACCCCGGCGGGAGGCTCGGTGTGGCCATGGGGCGATGGTAGTCGCCTCAAACGCAAGAATTTCGCAAGAAATCGGCGAAAATTCGGCAAGCGATGTGCCGCAACCTCGGTGCATGTACACCACCCACGGTTGGAAGTGGGTCTTCCAGAAAGTCCTTGGCGTCCTGATCTCGGGCGTGGTGGCGGTGGCCGCAGCGGGGGCGCCCGCGGGCACCGCCCGCGCCGACGACGACCACTGCTCGTCGAGGACGGGGTGCTACCACGGGCCGGGGATGCGCTGGTGTCCGGGCGACTACGTGTGGCCCGGTTTGCGGGCCACCGGGTGGGACCTGAACGTCTGTCACGTCTATCACGAGCAGTGCCCGCCCGGGTACTACGGCGGCTGCCCCGACAACATCGTCGAGGGACCTCCGCCGCCGCCGCCCCCTCCCGTCTTCCGGACCCGCGAGGAGTGCGAGCGGGTGCTCGGATTGATCTGCGCGTTCGCGCCGTAGCTGGAAGGGCCCCAAATGCGTTTCGACTCAAAGAAATTGACCGCAATGTTTGTCGCGAGCGCGGTGGCCGGGACGCTGGCGGCGAGCGGCCCGGCCCGGGCCGACGTGACGGCACCACCCGCGCTCAGCCGCTCTCACCCGTTGCAGCCACCCCCGCCCGACCCCAAGGGGGAGGTGCAGGAGTTGCTGCGCCAGGTCTCCGAGCTGGACGACCAATGGAACAGTCTGCCCCCGGCGCAGCGAAATCAGCGGCTCGCGGCGTTGCAGCAGCAGGCCACCACCGTCGACCGGGAAACGCGGAATCTGCCTCCCGATCAGCAGCCGGAGGTGGAAGGAATGCTGGGCCTCGCAGTGCTCAGGCTGGCCGACATCATGGGGAAGATGCGCGCGGCGTCGTGAGCTTCAGCCCGCCGCGGGGCTCGGAACCTGGTAACCCTCGCGCGCGCCGAGGTTGGTGGCCCCCGTGATGATCGCCCGATCGATTTGGCGAAGCGCGTGCACGGCGGTGAGAAACCGCCGGGCATCGGTGCCGAGCTCGCCGTCGCCGTCCTGATGCCGGGCCGCGGTTTCGGCGGCGTCCAGATCGTCGGTCGCGGAGTTGACGGTGACGCCCTCGGCGCCGTCGATCACGGCGCACAGTGCATCGATATTGCTTCGGGTTTGCGTCGCCGCCGCCATGAAATCCGTTGCCAGGCTTTCTGATCCGATCGGATCCTGGTACTGCTCGGCGCTGCGCGCCAGGCTGCGCCCGTGCCGATCGCACGCGGCGAATATCCGCAAGGCCCGCCGGATGCTTCGCCGGCCGGCCAGCCCGGCCACCCCGGCCAGCAGCGGCTTGGCGCTGACCCGGAATTGCTGCAGCGCCCGGTCGAGTTGGCGCGCCTGCTCGGTCGGGCTCACCGTCTCGTCGCCGCCGAACATCGTCGCCGTGGAAATCTCGATCAGCGCGGACAAGGCCGTCAAGAACGCGCGGCTGTCCGTGCGGATCGTCGTCCGGGTGTGGGTGGGCAGCACCAGGATGGCGACCGCCACGCCGATGACGGCCCCGATCGCGGTCTCTTCGATCCGCAGCATCAGCACGCCGAAGGAGAATTGGCCCAGCAGGCCATACAGCAGTGCCAGCGTCGTGGTGATCCAGAAGGTCATCAGGCTGTACGTGACGGTCATGAAATAGAAGGCGCAGAACAGGCAGACGAAGATTGCGACCAGCGAGGCGGTGGTGTTCCCGGTGAACAGCGTGGCCACCAGCACGCCGCAGGGCACGCCCAGCAGGGTGCCGAGCAGTCGCTGCCAACCCTTGGTCAGGGTTTCGCCCCAGGAGTTCGTGCCGGCGAAGATCACGAACGCCGCGATCACCGCCCAGTACCAGCGTGCGGGTGACACCAGCTCCCCGGTGACGATGGCCAGCGACGCGGCGACCGACACCTGGATCGCTTGCCGGGTGGTCGGGCGCAGGCCCCGCTCGGCGGCGCCGCCCAGGTCGGCGCCCCCCGGCGCCGGGGGCGGCACGTCCTCGGCGCGCTGCAGCGCATCCGCCCTCGCGACGGCGGCGCCTTCGACGACGGCCCGGACCTCGGCCGTCGCCCTGGCCGCGTTGATGATCGCCAGCGCCAGCCGGCGTACCTCGGCCGCGTCGGCGTACTCGTCGAGGATCCGCTGCGCCTGGCTCGCGGCCCGGTGCAGGCCGTCGGCCTGCGGCGTGCGGATCGCCCGCGCCAGCTGCGTTAGCGCCCCGACCAGCTCGACGCGGGTGCTGATGGGGATGTCGGCGGAGAGCGCGGCCGCCCGTCGACCCGCCGTGGCGACCCATTCGATGGCCAGCTCGGCGTCGAACAGCCACGGGGCCAATTGTTCGCTGGTGACCCCGGGCCAGAGCACGGCGGGATCTGCCTTGTCCTCGATCTGGCCCTGCACCATCAGCGCCGTCTCGTTGAGCCGGATGGTGCGGGCACGCATGCGGCGGCGGCGGCGTTCGTCGAACCGGCCGGTGCGCACCGCGTCGGCGGTGGTGTCGACGACGATCGCCATCCGCGCCCGCAACGCCCGAACGGTGGCACTCAGCACGCGTTCGGGGCGGTCGGGCAGGACGTACGCGCTCATGACGTACGTGCACAGCGTCCCGACCAGCACAGCGCCGATCAACCAGGGCAACTCCGAAATGCGGGCCCGCAGATACAGAGTGAAGAAATAGGACATGAACGCGACCATGCCCAACGCCCTGCCGCGAGGCCCGAATCGGCGGACGTACACGGCGGCGAACACCACGGCCACGAACGCGGCGTCGCTGGCGACCGGGTGCGGCGCGAGCGCCGCGGCGGCGGTGATGGACGCCGCGGCGGGCAGCGGCAGCAGCGCCATGGTGACCCGCTGCCGACCGGGGTCGGGCTCGTTGACCGATCGCGCCGCGACCATGGTGATGACGACACCGAGCAGGGCGACCGTCAACGGCTGGCCCGCCGCCTTGGTCACCAGGTACATGATCAGCAGCGAACAACCGAGGGCGGCGGTGGTCCGCGTCGCCATCCGGAGCCGCAGCAGGCCGGGATCCGAGCCGATCCACCAGTCTCGGGCCCGTTGGTAGAGAACAGTGATGCGATACCCCCTCGTCGACCGGACACCCCATGGTTACCCGAACCGCGCCGGGCGGCCCAGGCTAGTGTTCGACGTCGTGACGGCGCCTACGCGGGCAACGCTGGCCGACGGCCGGGACCTCCTGTTCTTCGCGCTGCCCGGGCACCGCCCGGCGCCGGTCGAAGACCGCAGGCCGTTGCCACCGCGGGCCCCGGACTCCTCGCAGCTGCGGTTCGACCGCTCGACCGGGCAGTGGGTGATCGTCGCCGCGCTGCGCCAGGACCGCACCTACAAGCCGCCCGCCGACCAGTGCCCGCTGTGCCCGGGACCGAGCGGCCTGACCAGCGAGGTGCCCGCCCCCGACTACGACGTCGTGGTTTTCGAAAACCGGTTCCCGAGCCTGTCCGGCGGCGGGCAGCCCGTCGGTGTGCCCGCGGGTGACGGCTTCGTCTGCGCCCCGGGCCACGGCCGCTGCGAGGTGATCTGCTTTTCCAGCGACCACGCCGGGTCGTTCGCCCAGTTGGAACCGGCGCACGCCCGGCTGGTGATCGAGGCGTGGCGGCACCGCACCGCGGACCTGATGGCCACACCGGGCATCGAGCAGGTGTTCTGTTTCGAAAACCGCGGCGAAGAAATCGGGGTGACGCTGAGCCACCCGCACGGCCAGATCTACGGCTACCCCTTCCCGACGCCGCGAACCGCCGCCATGCTGGCCCAGGCGCGCGAGCATCGAATGCGCCACGGCTCCAACCTCTTTGCCGACCTGCTGGCGCGCGAGGTGGCCGATGGCTCTCGCATCGTCGCGCGCACCGAGCTGTTCACGGCGTTCGTGCCGTTCGCGGCGCGCTGGCCGGTCGAGGTGCACCTGTACCCGAACAGGTTCGTGCACAACCTTCTCGAGCTCCGCGAGGACGAACTCGATGCGTTCGCGCACATCTACCTCGACGTGCTCGGGCGGTTCGACCGGATGTATACGACCCCGCTGCCCTACATCTCGGCCCTGCACCAGTTCGCCGCCACCGACGCCCAGGACGACGGCTACTTCCACGTCGAGCTGATGTCGATCCGGCGCAGCGCGACCAAGCTGAAGTACCTGGCGGCCTCCGAATCGGCGATGGACGCGTTCATCAGCGACGTCACGCCCGAGGCCGTCGCCGCGCGGCTGCGGGAGCTCGGATGACGGTCCGCTACGCCGCCCCCGGGCGGGTCAACCTGATCGGCGAGCACACCGACTACAACCTCGGCTTCGCGCTGCCGATCGCGCTGCCGCAGCGCACCGTGGTGACCTTCACGCCCGACCGCACCGATGGAATCACCGTGCACAGCCAGCGCGCGCAGGGCGCGGTGCGATTTCCGCTCGACACCTTTCCCGGCCAGGTGACCGACTGGGCCGCCTACGTCGCCGGGGTGGTGTGGGCCCTGCGTCAGACCGGCCAGCCGATACCCGGCGGCACGATGTGGATCACCAGCGACGTGGAGATGGGTTCGGGCCTGTCCTCCTCGGCGGCGCTGGAATGCGCGGTCCTGGGCGCCATCGCGGCGGCCGCCGGCATGCGCATCGACGAAAAGGAGCAGGCGCGGCTGGCCCAGCGCGCGGAGAACGACTACGTCGGCGCCCCAACCGGTTTGCTCGACCAGCTGGCCTCGCTGTTCGGGCAGCCGTCGACGGCGCTGCTGATCGACTTTCACGACCTCAGCCTCACGCCGGTGGCGTTCGACCCCGAAGCGTCCGGGGTCGCGCTGCTGCTGATCGACTCCAGGGCCCGGCACAGCCACGCCGGCGGCGAATACGCCGCCCGCCGCAAGTCCTGCGAGCGCGCGGCCGCCGACTTGCGGGCGTCGTCGTTGCGCGAAGTCTGGGATCGCGGGCGCGCGGAGTTGAGCGCCGTCGGCAACCCGATCGATGCCCGCCGCGCGCGCCACGTCCTCACCGAGAACGGCAGGGTGTTGGATTTCGTTGCGGCATTGGGTGAATCGGATTACGTCGAAGCCGGCCACATCTTGAGCTCGTCGCACGTCTCCATGCGCGACGACTTCCAGATCACCACCGAACACATCGATCTGATCGCCGACACCGCGGTGGGCGCCGGCGCGCTCGGTGCCCGGATGACCGGCGGCGGATTCGGCGGCTGCGTGATCGCGCTGGTGCCGGAGCGCCGCGCGGACGCGGTCGCCGATTCGGTGCGACGGACGGCGCTCGCCGCGGGTCACCCACGGCCGATCATCACCCGGACCCGCGCGGGCGCGGGCGCGGGGCTCGAGGGGGAGTCGTGACGCAGCCGCTGGCATCGGCCGACCACGGCGGCATCCGAGTGCTGACCCTCAACCGGCCCGACGCGCGTAACGCGTTGAGCTGCAACCTCGTCGAGGCGCTGTTCGACGCGCTGTGCGCCGCCGACGACGACGAGGGTGTGGCCGTCGTCGTGCTGACGGGTGCCGACCCCGCCTTCTGCGCGGGAGTCGATCTGAAGGAGGCGGCGGCCAGGGGCGGGGACTACTTCGCGGTGTACGAATCACACAACTGCGTCACCCGCGTCGGCGAGATGCGCACGCCCGTCATCGGCGCCATCAACGGCCCGGCGTTTACCGGCGGCCTCGAAATCGCGCTCGGCTGCGACTTTCTGATCGCCTCCGAGCGCGCCATCTTCGGCGACACCCACGTGCACGTCGGCATCCTGCCCGGCGGGGGCATGACCGCTCGGCTGCCGCAACTCGTCGGCGCGGCGATGGCGCGGCGCATGTCGATGACGGGGGAAATCGTCGACGCCCGGCGGGCCGAACAAATCGGGTTGGTCACCGAGGTCGTCGCCCACGCCGAGCTGTTGCCCCGCGCGCTCGAGCTGGCCGCCCAGATTGCGGCCGTGCCGACGATCACCATGCGGGGGCTCAAGGAGATCTATCGGCGGGGATCGGCGGCGGTCGTCGAACCCGCACTCGCCGCCGAACAGAGCATCGCCGGCTCGCAGGCCCCCGCGGCAGATCTCGACCAGGCCTACCGCATGGTGGCCGAGCGCAACCGCCGACAGCGGTGAATCTAGCCGTTAGGACAGCGATAGCTGTAACGTAACGGCTATGACCAGGGGTGCGTGCTCGATGTGCGGCGCCGGTTTCTCCGGCCGCTCGGACGCGATCTACTGTTCGTCGGCGTGCCGGCAGAAGGCTCACCGGGCGCGAACGGCCCAGCGCACCGCCGTGCTGCGCGAAAGGCTCCGGCGAAGCTTCGCGCCGACCCGGGCCGACGCGGAGGAGAGCAGGTCGCTGCGGCTTTCCGTCGCCACGTCCTTGCAGCGCGCGCGGGATCAGGTCGATCGATCCCGCGAACTGTGTCGCACGTCGGAGCGTCGTCTGCGGGAAAGTGACGCCCTCTTGCGGAAGCGGATGTCATGGCCTGGGAATTAGACGGCCAAGCGGCGGCCGTCGAACAGGCGCTGGCGGGCGGTACACCGCAGTGCGCCGGCTGGTTCCGCTTCTATTTCGAGGACCGACGCTGGGAATGGTCCGAACAGGTGCAGCGCATGCACGGCTATGAACCGGGAACGGTGACTCCGACCACCGACTTGGTGTTGTCGCACAAGCACCCCGAGGATCGTCGCCACGTGGCCGCGACCATCGACGACATGGTCAAGAACCGTCAGCCGTTCAGCGCGCGGCACCGCATCGTCGACACCCGCGGCGCGGTGCACCATGTGGTCGTGGTGGGCGATCAATTCTGCGACGACGCCGGCGAGGTGATCGGCACCCACGGCTTCTACATCGACGTCACGCCGGCGCGCACCAGAAAATCCGAGGACGCCATCACGGCGAAAGTCGCCGCGATCGCCGAGCGTCGCGGCGTGATCGACCAGGCCAAGGGCATGCTGATGTTGGTCTACGGCGTCGACGAGGACGCGGCTTTCAATCTGCTCAAATCGCTTTCCCAGGCGCGCAATATGAAGCTATGGCCGCTGGCGCGGCAGATCGCCGAGGACTTCGCCGCGCTGGGCAGGGAGGCCATCAGCTCGCGCTCGCGATTCGATCAGCAGCTGCTCACCGCCCACCTGCGCGCGACTAGCCGGCCGGAGTGAAGCGGACCGCCCCCAGGTGCATCCGGTCGACGGCTTCGGCGAACTCTTCGCGGGTCGGGATGCGCTCATCGCGGAATTTCAGCCCGATCATTCGCTGCGCGCGCTGCACGCCGTAGGACTCGGCGCAGCGGTGGAAAAGGTCCGAGACGATGGTGCGGTCGCGGATGAGCTCGCCGCGCATGGCCGTCGTCTTGCCGTCGTAGACGACGTCGGCGGTCGCGCCGCCGCGGAAGTTCTGCTTCCACGCGGCGCCGGTCAGCGCATACAGCTCATGGTCGATTACGTGGGCGCTCACCGGAATTGTGAACTCCCGCCCCGTCTTTCGCCCCGTGAAGCTCAACACCATCAGCTGCTTGCGTGCCGGTCCGGCAAGCGGGGTGCGGAGCAGGAAGCCGAGTACGGGGTTGACGAGACGCAGTAGCGCCGACGGGGGGTGCCCGGCGTCTATCGCGTGCGACTGTTCTGGCATGCCAACACCGTAAGGCCGATCGGGCGCCGCGGCGTAGGAAGTTTCACCGCCGCGGCGCCCCGAAAGGCGGCCGACGATCAGGGGGTGATGGTCGTCTGGTCGTCGATGATGTTGGCGGCGTCCATCAACGGCGCCTCGTCGGCCTGCAGCGCGTCGGCGTTGAGCTGCAGCACGTAAACCGCGCCCTGGCTGGGGATGACCACCGTCTTCTGTGCGACGGCCCGCGTCTTGCCGTCCCTCTGGTAGGAGCCCTTGAGCTGCCAGGCCTGAAAACCCCCGAGCGTGGATGCCACGCCGTTGCCGGTGCCCTGATAGCCGGGAAGCCCGAGTAGCTCGTTGGGGGCGTACTGGATGATCTTCGCCGTGTCGACGTCACCGGTCAGTTTCGAGTAGAGCGCCGAGATGGTGGGCGGATCGGACGGATTGGACGGCTGCGCCAAAACAATGCCGCCGTACGACGTGCCGGCGTTCTGGTTGATCTGCCAGCCCGCGGGCACCGGCAGGTCGACGTTGGGCCCGGGATCCCCGTGGTGCACCGGGGTCTCGGTGATGTGGGCGTCGCGAATGTAGTCGGCGATCGTCGGGCCGCCCTGCGCGCTCGGCGTCGCCGAGGTTTTCGTGGTGGTCGTTGAAGTCGACGTCGACGTCGAAGTGGATGTCGACGTCGACGGCGCTGACTTGTTGCTAGAGCCGCACGCCACGAGCGCCAGACTCAGCGCCACGGTAATGGTTGCTGCGGTCAAGTGTTTCATAAGCAAACCTCCCGAAGATGGGGCCGGTACCAGCGCCAGCCACGCGGAATGAGACTAGCCGACGAAGGTGGCAATCGTTGCTAGTGAAATTCTCCGGACTCCCGGCATCGCCGAAATAACCCGCGAAGCGCCGGTCATGCAGTAAGAGAACAGCTATGCGGTCACGCGCCCGCTATCGGGCCCTCATCGCGTTGGTCGCGGCGGGCGCCGTGTTCCTGACGTTCGTCGCGGCGGCCCCGCCGATCGCCTACGACGGCGAACCGCCGCTCGTGACCGATCCCGTCGACCACGTCGACACCCTGATCGGCACCGGGACGGGCGGCGAGACCGTGGGGGAGATCAACAACTTTCCCGGCGCCTCCGCGCCGTTCGGAATGGTGCAGTATTCGCCGGACACCGTCGGCAACTACGCCGGCTACAACTACGACAACTCGCGCTCCTCCGGGTTCAGCATGACGCACGCTTCGGTGGGTTGCGCCGCGTTCGGCGACATCTCGATGCTGCCGACCACCACGCCGATCGGCGCGCAGCCGTGGAACGCCTGGGAACGCATCGCCCATGACGACACCGAGCAGGGGCAACCCGGGTATTACACGGTTCGGTTCCCCGGCACCGGCGTGACCGCGGAACTCACCGCCACCACCCGCACCGGCGTCGGCCGCTTCCGCTACCCGCGCAACGGCCGGCCCGCCTTGTTCCACGTGCGTTCCGGCGCGTCGCTGGCGGGCAACTCGCGCGCCACCATCGAGATCGGCGAGGACAACACCACGATCACCGGATGGGCGACCAGCGGCGGGTTCTGCGGCAAGAGGAACACCTACACGGTGTACTTCGCGATGAAGTTCAGCCGGCCGTTCATCTCCTACGGCGCCTGGGACGGCTATTCGGTGGTCGCCGGCGCCCGCACCGCGGCGTCGCCCTACAGCGGGGGCTACGTGGAGTTCCCGCCCGGCTCGGCGATCGAGGTGCGGACCGCGATCTCCTACGTCGGCATCGACGGCGCGCGCGCGAACCTCGCGGCCGAGGGCGGGGCCGGCTTCGACCAGGTGCGCGCGGCCGCGGCGTCCGAATGGAATGCCACGCTGTCGTGTATCGCGGTGGCCGGGCGCAACATTGGCAATCTGGACACCTTCTACACCGCCCTGTACCACTCGCTGCTGCACCCCAACACCTTCAACGACGCCGACGGGCGTTACATCGGCTTCGACGACCTCATCCACACCGTGGAAAAGGGGCGCACCCAGTACGCCAACTTCTCCGACTGGGACACCTACCGGGGCCTGGCCGCCCTGCAGGGGCTGCTCTTCCCGAAGCAGGCCAGTGACATGGCCCAGTCGCTGGTCAACGACGCCGAGCAGAGCGGTTCGTTTCCCCGTTGGGCGCTGGCGAATTCGGCAACCGGCGAGATGACCGGGGACAGCGTGGTACCGCTCATCGCGAACCTATACGCCTTCGGCGCCAAGGATTTTGACGCCCGTACGGCATTGCGCTACATGGTGCGCGCGGCGACCGAGGGCGGCATCGGGTTGGACGGCTACGTGGAGCGACCGGGCATCGCCACCTATCTGCGGTTGGGTTACCTACCGGACACGGCGGGGTTCGGCGCGGGCGCTTCGATCACGCTCGAATGGTCCGTCGACGACTTCGCCATTTCCCGCTTCGCCGAATCGCTCGGCGACGCGGCGACAGCCACCGAATTTCAGTACCGGGCGCAGTACTGGCAGAACCTGTTCAACCCCAGCACCCGGTACATCTCGCCCCGCAACGCGATGGGATTCTTCCCCCCCGGCCCGGGATTCGTAGAGTCCGGTTCGGGTTTCGGCCAGGAGGGGTTCGACGAGGGCAACGCCGAGCAGTACGTCTGGTGGGTGCCGCACAACGTCGCCGGCCTGGTGACCGCTCTCGGCGGCCGAAGCACCGTCGCCGGCCGGCTCGACCGGCTCACCGAAGAGCTGAACGTGGGCCCCAAGGAGCCGTATCTGTGGGCCGGCAACGAACCGGGCTTCGGGGTGCCCTGGCTGTACAACTACGTCGGCCAGCCCTGGAAGACTCAGCTCACGGTCGACCGGGTCCGCGGATTGTTCGGCCCGACGCCCGACGGCGCACCCGGCAACGACGACCTCGGCGCGCTGTCCAGCTGGTACGTCTGGGCCGCGCTCGGCCTGTACCCGAGCACCCCGGGGACGCCGATCCTCACCGTTGCCACACCGCTGTTCGACCGCGCCGTAATCGCCCTTCCGCAAGGCGGTTTCATCCGGATCTCCGCCCCGGGCGCATCCGGACCGCACCGCCTGAAATACATCGGCGGCCTGTCCGTCGACGGGGAGGCCACCGATCGCACGTGGATCCCGGAACGCGTCGCCCGCGACGGGGGAGAGCTGAAGTTTTCGTTGGCCGCCTACCCGAACAAGTCGTGGGGCACCGCCGAGTCCTCCGCACCGCCGTCGTTCGGTGCGGGAAGCTCGGCGGTGACCGTCAACGTCTCGCGACCCGTCGTCGCGATCGCGCCCGGGCATACCGGCAACGTCAAGGTCGACCTGCAACGGATGGTCGACGGCGCCGACCGCTACCGCATCACCGGCACGTCCTCCGACGCGGGGGTCACGGTGGCGCCCTCGTCCGGTCAATTCGGCGCCGACGGGTCGGCCACCGCGGATGTTCAGATCGCGGTGGCGCAGTCGGTGCCCGACCAGTACTACGCGGTGTTCCTCAGCACCGCGGCCGGCGAAACCGTCAGGGGGTCAGTCGTTTCCGTGCTCGTTCGGAGCAGTCCTGACGAGCCCTGACCTAGTCAGATCATTTCGTTCTCGGTCAGCCACCGCATCACCGGCCACCCGGCGAATACGGGCAGCCAGCAGGTCAACACCCGATAGAGCAGTACCGACGGCACGCCGACGGCGGCGGGGATGCCGAACGCGGCCAGGCCACCGATCAGGGCGGCCTCGACGGCGCCGACGCCGCCGGGTGTCGGGGCGGCCGAGGCGAGCGTTCCGCCGACCATCGTCACCACCGTGCAGGTGACGAACGAGGCGCCGCCGCCGAATGCTTGGACGCTGGTCCAAAGCGCCAGCGCCGCACCGAGAGTCGTACCGGCGCACCCGAGCACGATCAAACCTAGGCGCTTCGGCTCCCGGGCAACCTCGGCGAGGTCGCCGGCCACCTCCTTCACCCTCGGACGCAAGTCGGTCGCCAGCCACCGCCGCAGCCTCGGCACTAACAGAAAGGTGCCGACGATGCCCAGCGCCACACCCGCGATCAGGTACAGCACCGTGGCGCTCGGGACGTAGTGCCCAAGGTCCATCGACGCGCCCGCGACGGTGCTGAACAAGATCAACAGCACCAGGTGCATGATCACCTGCACCGCTTGCTGCATCGCCACCGCGGTGGTGGCCCGCACCGCGGACAGCCCGCCGCCCTTCTGTAAATACCGCGTGCTGAGGGCGAGGCCGCCGACGCCGGCCGGTGTAGTGGTCGCGGCAAAAGTGTTGGCCACCTGGGCTACCGACAGCTTCCAGAAGACCACCGATTCGTCGGCGCTCGCCCACAAGGCGGCGGCCGCGCCCACGTATGTCAGCGCCGATATCACCAGGCCCAGCAGAGCCCACCACCAGTTCGCCTTACTCACCTGGGAAATGAACGTCGGCACGGTACTGATGAACGGGTACGCGACGTAGACCAGCGCGACCAGCAACACCAGCTGAATGACCTGCCTGCGGGTGAACCGGGTGATCGTTTCGGTCTTGATCTGGTCCGCGCCGGTTTGACGCTTCACCTCGGCGCGGGCACCGGAGATGACGGCGCCGGCATCGACGATCGATCGCCGGATCTGTTTGGGCATAGCCGTTTTGGTGAGCCGGCGCGAAGCGGCGAGCACGGTGTCCTTGCCGAACGCGTCGATCGCCGCGCCCACCGCGGACTCCGCGTCGTACAGCGCCGACGTCGTCACCAACAGTTGTGCGATGTCGGACTGGAGCTGGGTCTCGGTGGCCCCGTACTCGGCGTTGCCGAAGCCGCCGAAGAGCACCGTGCCGTCGTCGACGGTGATCGTGGTCGCCCGCAGGTCGCCATGGGAGATCTGGTGGTCGTTGAGGGTGCGCAGCGATTTCCACGAGCGCTCGACCGGGGTCGTCATGGCGCAGTGGTCGAGCATCGTCCCCCGGATGGGCTTGTGGGAGTACAACATCCAGCCCCGATCGAGGGGGGCCACGGCGATTGTCGACGTGTTCGCCAGGCCCAGGTCCCCGACGGCGATGGCCATCAGCGCGCGATGCTCGACGGCGCGGCGCATCGACGCCACCAGCGGCGCGGTCTCCCGGGCCCGCAGCCGCAGCTTGCGCCACAGCTGAACCAACGCGCCGCCGCTGCGCTGGTGCGGGCCGTACAACTCGATCAACGCCTCGTCGCGGGCCGAATCGGAATCCATGCAGACCGCCGACAACACGAGCGGCCCCGGCCCGGCGGGCCGGACCACCCGAAGCTCGGAGACGACGCATCCGCGTTTGGCCAGCGCGCGCACCGTGGCCTCCAGGGGCACCTCGAGGGCGGGGGTGCCGACGACCAGCACCACCAGCGCGCCGACGAACCACCCGACCGCCAGCCCGAGCAACGAGCGCGCCGGGACGATGGCGCTGATGAACAGGTGGATCGGCACGAAGGCCAGCAGCAGCGTCCACCACCAGTGCCGCCAGCGCGCGGGCAGCCAGGGACCCGAGACGGTCAGGACGGCCGCGAGCATCGCGATCCACCGCGGGTCATCGAGGATCTGGGCCAGCGCGGTTTGGGGCCGGTCCGTGAGGTCGAAATGCCAACGCGGCGCGGAGATCCCGGTGCCGCTTATCGAGAGCGGGAGTACCGCAAGCAGAGCCGCGGCCGCGTAGGCGCCGAGCATTTTCCATTGCCGCGCGGCGATCAAACCAATCATGATCGCGAACGGCAGAGCCAGGATCGCGATGCCGTATACCAGGTACACGAGATCGGATTGGGTTGGCGTCAGCACCCCGACGATCTCCGAGATGGACTTCTCCAGCGCCACCCATTGCGGCCGGGTGATCAGCGAGCCGGCGATCACGATCGCGAAGAACACCACGGTCGCGGCGAGCCGAAGGATGTCGTTGGTTCGCCGGGTGATCGGTTGCAGCAGGTTGCCCGAAACGCTGATTTCGCGCCCGTCAACCCGCATGTCGAGACCTTAACCGGATACCTGGGCGACAGCGTGGATGAACCTCGCGGACAGCTTGTTCACATGAGACGCGCGTAGGGTCGGCGAAGGTATATAGGTAGTTGAGCTAGTCGAATTGGGGGACACGAGGGTGACCAGAACCGACAACGACACCTGGGAGATCACCGAGAGCGTCGGCGCCACGGCGCTGGGCGTCGCGGCGGCCCGCGCGGCGGAAACCGAGAGCGAAAATCCGCTGATCAGCGACCCGTTCGCGCGGGTCTTCCTGGACGCCGTCGGCGACGGCATGTGGAACTGGTTCGCGGCGCCCGA
Organism: Mycobacterium sp. E2327; assembly: GCF_001672675.1. Taxonomy (NCBI): domain Bacteria; kingdom Bacillati; phylum Actinomycetota; class Actinomycetes; order Mycobacteriales; family Mycobacteriaceae; genus Mycobacterium; species Mycobacterium sp. E2327. The sequence goes on along the minus strand of NZ_LZKE01000105.1, from coordinate 89,212 downwards.
CCTGCCCGCCGAGATCGCCGAGGCCGAACCGGACCTGGTGCCCCAGATGAAGCGAATGGTCGACTACATGGCCGCCCGGACGGCGTTTTTCGATCAGTTCTTCCTCGACGCGACCCGCGCGGGTGTGTCGCAGGTGGTGATCCTCGCCGCCGGGCTGGACTCGCGGGCGTGGCGGCTGCCCTGGCCCGACGGCGTCACGGTGTACGAGCTCGATCAGCCCGGGGTGCTGGAGTTCAAGTCCTCGACGCTGCGGGAGCGCGGCGCCGAGCCCACGTGCAGCCTGGTGCACGTCCCGATCGACCTGCGCCACGACTGGCCGGCCGCGTTGCGGCAGGCGGGGTTTGACTCGTCGGTGCCGAGCGCATGGTCGGCCGAGGGGCTGCTGCCGTTCTTGCCGGCGGCCGCCGAGGAGCTGCTCTTCGAGCGCGTCCACGCGCTGGGCGCCGCCGGTAGCCGGATCGCTGTGGAGGCGCATGGTCCGGACTTCCTCGACGAGGCCGCGCACGCGAAGCAACGCGAGACGATGCAGCGGATCCGCGACCTGATGGCCAAGCTGGAGCCTGACCGCGAAATCCCCGACGTCCAGGACCTGTGGTACTTCGAGGAGCGCGAGGACGTGGGGGACTGGCTGCGCCGGCATGGCTGGGACGTCACGGTCACGCCCGCTGAGGAGCTGATGGCCCGCTACGACCGCCGGCCCCCGCAGGACGTCGAAGACGCCGCCCCGAAGACGCTTTTCGTGGCCGCCGAGCGCAGCGAGAGGAAGTGAGCGTGGCAAGGACCGACAACGACAGCTGGGAGATCACCGAAAGCGTGGGGGCGACGGCGTTGGGCGTGGCGTCGGCGCGCGCGATGGAAACCGAGAGCGAGAACCCGTTGATCAGCGATCCGTTCGCGCGGGTTTTCCTCGACGCCGCCGGCGACGGCCTGTGGAACTGGTATTCCGCGTCCCAGCTGCCCGCCGAGGTCCTTGCGGCCGAACCGAGTCTGCAGTTGCAGATGAAGGCGATGGTCGGCTACATGGCTTGCCGCACGGCGTTTTTCGACCGGTTCTTCGTCGACGCGAGCGAGGCGGGCATCCGCCAGGCGGTTATCCTGGCGGCGGGTTTGGACTCGCGGGCGTGGCGGCTGCCCTGGCCGGACGGCGTCACGGTGTACGAGCTCGACCAGCCGCGGGTGCTGGAATTCAAGTCGTCGACGTTGGACGAGCACGGGGCGCAGCCCGCCTGCCACCGCGTCGCCGTCCCGGTGGATCTGCGTCAGGACTGGCCGACGGCCTTGCGGCAGGCCGGTTTTGACGCCTCGGCGCCCAGCGCCTGGTCGGCCGAGGGCCTGATGCCGTATCTGCCCGCCGCGGCCCAGGACCTCCTCTTCGAACGCGTCGACGCGCTCGCCGCCGACGGCAGCCGGGTCGCCGTGGAAGCGCTGGGGCCGAAGTTCCTCGACCCCGAGTTCCGCGCGAACCGTCGCGCGCGGATGGAGCGCATCCGCGCACTGGTCACCAAGCTGGACCCGCAGCGCCAGATCCCCAACAACGAGGAACTGTTCTACTTCGAGGAGCGCGAAGAGGTCGGCGACTGGTTCGCCCGCCACGGCTGGGCCGTGACGGTGAGGCCGGCCGACGAGCTGATGGCGTCCTACGGCCGCAAGGCCCCCGCCGAGGTCGCCGACCAGGTGCCCGGGAACTTGTTCGTGTCCGCGCAACGCGCGTAGCGGCTTTGCGCCGCGCGCGAAGCGGAATGCTTTCGCGACATACTGGTCTGACCACTTGACGTCTGACCTCTGTCCGGCCACACTTTCACCCATGGCGCTGCAGCCGGTGATTCGCCGATCGGTGCCGGAAGAGGTGTTCGAGCAGATCGCCACGGATGTGCTCAGCGGCGAGATGCAGCCGGGTGAGGCCTTGCCCAGCGAGCGCCGGTTGGCCGAGGTTTTCGGGGTATCGCGGCCGGCCGTGCGCGAGGCGCTCAAGCGGCTTTCGGCGGCAAGCCTGGTCGAGGTGCGCCAGGGCGGCGTCACGACGGTGCGTGATTTCCGCCGGCACGCCGGCCTCGACCTGCTGCCCCGCTTGCTGTTTCGCAACGGCGAGCTCGACCTCGCCGTGTTCCACAGCATGCTGGAGGCCCGGCTGCGCATCGGCCCGAAGGTCGCGGAGCTGGCGGCCGAACAACGCGGACCCGAACTGGCCGGATCGCTCGAGGAAGCGTTGGGCGTCCTCGAGCGCGAAAAAGAGCCGGTCGAGTGGCAACGCGGCACGCTCGCGTTCTGGGATCACGTGGTCGACGGAGCCGGTTCGATCGTTTTCCGGTTGATGTACAACGCCTTTCGCGCCGCGTACGAGCCGGCACTCGACGCCTTGGCCGGCGCGGTGACAACCGACGTCAGGCGGCCGGACGCCTACCGGAAATTGGCCGACGCGATCCGTGCCGGCGATCCCGCCGCGGCGAAGAAGGCCGCCCAGGACCTACTCGAACTCGCCAACAGCTCGATGACGGGCGCGCTCGATCGCCGGGGGAAGCGTCGATGAGCACCCACACCGTGATCGCCGCGTACCTGCGGGGCCAGGTTCAGCCCGGCATCGACGCGATCGGCGGCTTCTTCCGCACCTGCGTGCTGACTGGAAAGGCACTGTTTCGCAGGCCCTTTCAGTGGCGGGAGACGATCGAGCAGGGCTGGTTCATCACCAGCGTCTCGTTGCTGCCCACGCTGGCGGTCGCCATCCCGCTGACCGTGCTCATCATCTTCACGCTCAACATCCTGCTGGCGGAGTTCGGCGCCGCCGACATCTCCGGCGCGGGCGCGGCGCTGGGTGCGGTCACGCAGCTGGGTCCGCTGACCACCGTGCTGGTGATCGCGGGTGCCGGGTCCACCGCGATCTGCGCCGACCTGGGGGCCCGCACCATCCGCGAGGAGATCGACGCGATGGAGGTGCTGGGCATCGACCCCATCCACCGGCTGGTGGTGCCCCGCGTCGTCGCCGCGACCATCGTCGCCACCCTACTCAACGGCGCGGTGATCACCATCGGGCTGGTCGGCGGTTTCATTTTCGGCGTTTACATCCAACACATTTCGGCCGGCGCCTACGTCGGCACCCTCACCCTGATCACCGGCCTGCCCGAGGTGGTCATCTCGGTGGTCAAGTCGGCCACGTTCGGCACCATCGCCGGCCTGGTCGGCTGCTATCGCGGGCTGACCACGAAGGGCGGCCCCAAGGGCGTCGGAACCGCGGTCAACGAGACGCTGGTGCTTTGCGTGATCGCGCTGTTCGCGGTCAACGTGGTGCTGACCACGATCGGCGTGCGGTTCGGGACGGGGCGCTGACGTGTCGAGCGCAGCCGTGTTCCGGTCCCGTTACCCCAGGACCGCCGCCAACCTCAACCGCTATGGCGGCGGCGCGACCCGAAGGCTCTGGCAGATAGGGATTTTCGCGAGGTTCACCCGGATCAGCGTCGGCGAGATCGGGTGGGCGTTGCGCCATTATCGTCGGGAGACACTGCGGCTGATCGCCGAGATAGGCATGGGCACCGGCGCGATGGCCGTGGTCGGCGGGACGGTCGCGATCATCGGCTTCGTCACCCTGTCCGGCGGTTCGCTGATCGCCATCCAGGGCTTCGCGTCGCTGGGCAACATCGGCGTCGAGGCGTTCACCGGATTCTTTGCCGCGCTGGCGAACACCCGCATCGCCGCGCCCATCGTCGCCGGGGTCACGCTGGCCGCCACGGTGGGCGCCGGCGCGACCGCCCAGCTGGGCGCCATGCGGATCAGCGAGGAGATCGACGCCCTGGAAGTCATGGGCATCAAATCGATCTCGTTTCTGGTCTCCACCCGGATCCTGGGCGGGCTGGCGGTGATCGTCCCGCTTTACGCGCTGGCGCTCGACATGGCGTTCACCTCGGGCCAGGTCGTCACGACGGTGTTCTACGGCCAGTCCAACGGCACCTACGAGCACTACTTCCGCACCTTCCTGCGGCCCGAGGACGTCGGCTGGTCGGTTCTCGAGGTCGTCATCATCGCGATGGTCGTGATGATCACCCATTGCTACTACGGCTACACCGCCAGCGGCGGCCCGGTGGGCGTCGGCCAGGCGGTGGGCCGCTCGATGCGATTCTCGCTGGTCTCGGTGGTGGTAGTCGTCCTGCTGGCCCAGTTGGCGCTCTACGGCGTCGACCCGAACTTCAATCTCACGGTGTAACGCCCATGACGACGCCGGCGACGCGGAAGGACCGACGCGCGTGGGTGTACGTCGAGGGTGTGATCCTGCTGCTGGCCTGCGGGCTGGTACTCGCGCTGGTGTACCTGCAGTTTCGGGGCGACTTCACGCCGAAGACACAACTGACGATGGTGGCCTCGCGGGCCGGGCTGGTGATGGAGCAGGGATCGAAGGTCACCTACAACGGCGTGGAAATCGGCCGGGTGTCCGGCATCTCGGAGATCGAGCGCGACGGGCGGCCGGCGGCCAAGCTGGTGTTGGACGTGAATCCCCGCTACCTCAACCTGATTCCGGCCAACGTCGTGGCGAACATCGAGGCGGCCACCCTGTTCGGGAACAAATACGTGTCGCTGATCTCGCCGGAAGATCCGGCACCGCGGCGCATCTCGTCGCACGACGTGATCGACGTGCGCTCGGTGACCACCGAATTCAACACGCTGTTCGAGACGGTCACCTCGATATCCGAGAAGGTGGACCCGATCGAACTGAACGCAACGCTGTCCGCGCTGGCGCAGGCGCTGGACGGCCTCGGGGTCAAGTTCGGTGAGTCGATCGTCAACGGGAACGAGATTCTCGCACAACTCAATCCGCGGATGCCGCAGATCCGCTACGACGTGCGGCGGCTGGCGGACCTGGCCGACGTTTACACCAGCGCCTCACCCGATTTGTGGGACTTCCTGCGGAATGCGGTGACCATCGCGCGCACGCTGACCCGGCAGCAGGGCGACCTGGACGCCGCGCTGTTGGCGGCGGTGGGCGTCGGCCACACCGGCGAGGAGCTCTTCGCCAAGGGCGGGCCGTACCTGGCGCGGGGCGCCGCAGACCTGGTGCCCACCGCCGAACTGCTCGACACCTACAGCCCCGAAATGTTCTGCACCATCCGGAATTTCCACGACGCAGCGCCCGAGGTCGCCAAAGCGGCCGGCGGCAACGGTTATTCGCTGTCGGCCGCCGGGTCGCTCATCGGGGCGCCGAATCCCTATGTCTATCCGGACAATCTGCCGCGGGTGAACGCCCGCGGCGGGCCCGGGGGCCGGCCGGGCTGCTGGCAGAAGATCACCCGGGAGTTGTGGCCGGCCCCGTATCTGGTGATGGACACCGGCGCCAGCCTCGTGCCGTACAACCACCTCGAGCTAGGCCAGCCACTGGCGACCGAGTACGTCTGGGGCCGCCAATACGGGGAGAACACGATCAACCCATGAGAACCACCGGCACCGCTGTCAAACTCGGCATCTTCTGGTTGGTGCTGCTGATGTTCACCGTGATGATCATCATCGTCTTCGGCCAGGTCCGGTTCGGCCACACCACCGGGTACTCCGCGGTGTTCACCGACGCGAGCGGGCTGCGGGCCGGGCAGTTCGTCCGGGCGTCGGGGGTGGAGGTCGGCAAGGTCTCCAAGGTGACGCTGATCGACCGGGACGCCCGAGTGTTGGTGGAGTTCAACGTGGATCGCTCGCTGCCGCTCGATCGGGCCACGACCGCGTCGATCCGCTACCTCAACCTGATCGGTGACCGCTACCTGGAGCTCAAACACGGCGACAGCGGACAGCGGCTGGCGCCGGGGGGCACGATCCCGCTCGAGCACACCCGGCCGGCGTTGGATCTCGACGCCCTGATCGGCGGGTTCCGCCCGCTGTTCAAGGCGCTGGACCCGAACAAGGTCAACAGCATCGCCCAGTCGATCATCACCGTGTTCCAGGGGCAGGGCGCCACCATCAACGACATCCTCGACCAGACCGCCGCACTGACCGCGGCGCTGGCCGACCGCGACAAGGCGATCGGGGAGGTCGTCACCAACCTCAACACCGTGCTGGCCACCACCGTCAAGCATCAAAAGGACTTCGACCGGACGGTCGACAACCTCGACCTGCTGATCACCGGACTGAAGAACCGGGCCGATCCGCTGGCCGCGGCGGCGGCACACATCAGCGACGCCGCCGGCACCCTGGCCGACCTGCTGGGTGAGGACCGGCCACTGCTGCACGGCACCCTCGAGCGCCTCGAGGGCATTGCCCAGCCGCTCATCAACGACCTGCCCACCCTGGACGGCGTGCTGGCCAAGCTGCCGAACGCGTTCCGCGTCATCGGCCGTGCCGGCGGCATCTACGGCGACTTCTACAACTTCTACCTGTGCGATATCTCGATCAAGGTCAACGGATTACAGCCTGGCGGTCCGGTGCGCACCATCAAGCTCTTCGGGCAGCCCACCGGGAGGTGCACGCCGCAATGAGGACGCTGACGGAGTTCAACCGCACCCGCGTCGGTCTGATGGGCGCGCTGGTCACGCTGCTCGTCGTCGGTGTCGGCCAGAGCTTCACCAGCGTGCCGATGCTGTTCGCCACCCCCACCTACTACGCGCAATTCGCCGACACCGGCGGCATCAGCTCGGGCGACAAGGTCGAGATCGCCGGGGTGAACGTCGGACTGGTGCGCTCGCTCGCCATCCACGGCGACCGCGTCCTGATCGGCTTCTCGATGCCCGGCAGGACGATCGGGAAGCAGAGCCGCGCCGCGATCCGCACCGACACCCTGCTCGGCCGCAAGAACATGGCGATCGAAAACCGCGGCGCGGATGCGTTGCCGCCCAACGGGGTTATCCCGTCGGGGCAGACGACCACGCCCTACCAGATCTACGACGCGTTCGTCGACGTCACGAAGGCCGCGACCGATTGGGACATCGACGCCGTCAAACGGTCGCTGAACGTCTTGTCCGAGACGTTCGATCAGACCGCGCCGCACCTGAGCGCCGCCCTCGACGGCATCGCCAAGTTCTCCGACACCCTCGGCGGGCGGGACGAGCAGATCAAGCGGCTGCTGGCCAACGCCGACAAGGTCGTTCGCGTACTGGGCGACCGCAGCCAGCAGGTCGACGGGTTGTTGGTGAATGCCAAGACGCTGTTGGCCGCGTTCCGGCAGCGCAGCCAGGCGCTGAGCGTTCTGCTGAGCAACGTGTCGGCCGTGTCGACGCAGGTGTCGGCGCTGATCAACGAAAACCCCAATGCCAATCGCGTGTTGCAGCAGTTGGGCACCGTCAGTGACGAATTGGTCAAGCGCAAAACGGAATTGGCCGACGTGCTGGTGCTGCTCAGCCGATACACCGCATCCCTGACCGAGGCCGTCGCCTCCGGTCCGTACTTCAAGGCGATCGTCGCCAATCTGCTGCCCTATCAGATCCTTCAGCCCTGGGTCGACGCCGCGTTCAAGAAGCGGGGCATCGACCCGGAGAACTTCTGGCGTGGTGCCGGGCTGCCGGAGTTCCGCTGGCCCGACCCCAACGGCGGCCGGTTCCCCAACGGTGCACCGCCGCCCGCGCCGCCGGTGCTGGAGGGCACGCCGGATCATCCGCAACCGGCCGTCCCGCCGGGATCGCCGTGCTCGTACGCGCCGGCCGCCGACAGCCCACCGCGGCCCGGAAATCCATTGCCGTGCGCGCTTTCCGATCAAGGACCGTTCGGCCCGGTCCTCGGCGGCTTCCCGGCGCCGCTGGACGTTCAGACGTCGCAGCCGAACCCCGGCGGCCCAGCGCCTGCACCCGGCATCCCGAGCGCGGGCCGGCCGGGGGAGGCGCCGCCGGTCGTTCCGGGCACGCAGGCGCCGCTTCCGGTGCACGCACCACCGGGGGCTCGCACCGAAGGGATGGGCACCCGATGAGCACCATCTTCGACATCCGCAACCTGCGACTGCCGAAAGTGTCCGGCCGGGTCATGGTGGTCGCGTCGCTGGCGGCGATTTTCGTCTTCATCGCGGCCGTCGCCGGAGCGCAGCTGTACCGCCGACTGACCAACAACACCGTCGTCGCGTATTTCCCCGAGACCCTCGCGCTGTACCCGGGCGACAAAGTTCAGATCATGGGGGTGCGGGTCGGCGCGATCGACAAGATCGAGCCGGACGGCGACAAGATGCGAGTCACGTTGCACTACAGCAACGAATACACGGTGCCCGCCCAGGCCACCGCGGCGATCCTCAACCCCAGCCTGGTCGCCTCGCGCACCATCCAGCTGTCGCCGCCCTACACCGGTGGGCCGGTGCTGCGCGACGGCGACGTGATCCCGATCGAACGCACCCGGGTGCCCGTCGAGTGGGACCAGCTGCGCGATTCCATAAACGGCATCTTGCGTCAGCTCGGCCCGACACCCCAGCAACCGCGGGGTCCGTTCGGCGACATCATCGAATCGGCCGCGGACAACCTGGCCGGAAAGGGCAAGCAGGTCAACGAAACCCTGAACAGCCTGTCGCGGGCGCTGACCGCGCTCAACGAGGGCCGGGGCGACTTCGTCGCGATCACCCGAAGCCTCGCCCAGTTCGTCACCGCGCTGTACCAGAACGATCGGCAGTTCGTCGCGCTCAACGACGACCTCGCCGAGTTCACCGGCTGGTTCACCAAGTCCGACCACGACGTGGCCGATACCGTCACCCACCTCGACGACGTGCTGACGGCCGCCCGAAAGTTCTTGAGCGACAACAGGTCCGCGCTGACCCACGACGTCGGCAACCTCGCCGACGCGACCACGACCCTCCTGCAACCCGAGGCGCGGGACGGCCTGGAGACCGCGTTGCACGTACTGCCCACCTTCGCCGGCAACTTCAACAACCTCTACCACCCCCTGCACAGCTCGCTGGTGGGCTTGTTCGAGTTCACCAACTTCGCCAACCCGATTCAGTTCATCTGCAGTGCGATTCAGGCCGGCAGTCGCCTGGGCTACCAGGACTCGGCGGAGCTGTGCGCGCAGTATCTGGCGCCGGTGCTGGACGCCATCAAGTTCAACTACCTGCCGTTCGGCCTGAACCCGTTCAACTCGGCGGCCACCCTGCCCAAGGAGGTGGCGTACTCCGAGGAGCGGCTGCATCCGCCGCCGGGATACAAGGACACCACCGTCCCGGGGATCTTCTCGCGCGACACCCCGTTTTCGCACGGCAACCACGAACCGGGTTGGGTCGTCGCGCCCGGGATGCAGGGCACGCAGGTTCAGCCGTTCACGGCCGACATGCTGACGCCCGACTCGCTGGCCGAGCTGATGGGCGGTCCCGACGCCGGGCCCCCGCCGCCGGGAACCAACCTGCCCGGACCGCCGAACGCCTATGACGAGTCGGGGGCGGGCCGGTGAGGCGCGGCGTGAGCGCCGTTCGCCGCGGGCTGGTGCTGGTGTTGGCCCTCCTGCTGGTCCCGGTGGTGCTGACCTCATGCACCTGGCAGGGCATCGCCAACGTGCCGCTGCCGGTCGGGCGCGGCACGGGGGCCCACCGGATGACCATCTACGTGCAAATGCCAGACACGCTGGCGCTCAACACCAACAGCCGGGTACGAGTCGCCGACGTGTGGGTCGGCACGGTGCGCGCAATCGCCCTGAAGAACTGGATCGCCACCCTGACGCTCGACCTCAATCCGGACGTACGGCTGCCGGCCAACGCGACCGCCAAGATCGGCCAGACGAGCCTGCTGGGCACCCAGCACGTCGAGCTGGCCGCGCCGAAAAACCCGTCGGCGCAACCGTTGCGGAGCGGCGACACCATCGCCCTGAAGAACTCGTCGGCCTACCCCACCGTCGAACGGACCTTGGCGAGCGTCGCGGTGATCCTCAATGGCGGCGGCCTGGCGAACCTCGACGCGATCCAAACCGAGGTCGTCAACATCCTCGACGGTCACGCCGGCCAGGTCCGCGAATTGCTCACCCGGCTGGACACATTCGTCGCCGAGCTGAACCGCCAGCGCGACGACCTCATCCGCGCCATCGATTCGACCAACGAGCTGCTGACGATCGTCGCGAACCGGGACGACACCCTGGAAAAGGTGCTCACCGAAATCCCGCCCTTGATCCAGCATTTCGCCGACACCCGCAATCTGTTCGCCGACGCCACCGAATCCCTGGGACGGTTCAGCGACGTCGCCAACCGGGCGCTGGCCGATACCCGGCCCAACCTGAACCGGAGCCTGCAATCGCTGCAGCGGCCGCTCAGCCAGCTCGGCCTGGCTTCGCCGTACGTGGTCGGCGCGCTGAAACTGGGCCTCACGGCGCCGTTCAACATCGACCACATCACGCAGGTGATCCGCGGGGACTACGTCAACCTGTCGCCCGTACTCGACCTGACGCTGTCCAGCCTCGACAACGCGATGCTCAGCGGAACGGGATTTTCCGGGGCCCTGCGGGCGCTCGAGCAGGCGTGGGGTCGCGACCCGAACACCATGATCCCGGACGTGCGCTACACGCCCAACCCCAACGACGCCCCGGGCGGGCCGCTGGTGGAAAGGGGTGAATGAAAGATGTTGCCCCGCATCGTCAGAACGCAGCTGGTGGTGTTGGCCGGGGTGGCGGTGGCCGCCGTCCTCGTCTTGGGCTTGTACTACCTGCGGCTGCCCAGCCTCGCCGGCGTCGGCCGTTACATCGTGTATGCCGAATTGCCGCAGTCCGGCGGCCTTTACCGCACGGCCAACGTCACGTACCGGGGCATCACCATCGGCAAGGTCACCGGTGTCGAGCCGACCGCGCGGGGGGCGCGCGCGACCATGAGCGTCGACAACCGTTACCAGATACCGGCCGATGCATCGGCGAATGTGCACTCCGTCTCGGCGATCGGCGAGCAATACATCGACCTGGTGTCGACCGCCAACCGCGGTCCGTTCCTGCGAAACGGGCAGACCATCACCAAAAGCACGGTGCCCAGCCAGATCGGCCCGGCGCTCGACGCCGCCAACCGCGCGTTGGCGGTGTTGCCCAAAGAAAAGGTGCAGTCGGTCCTGTACGAGGCGTCACAGGCCCTGGGCGGGCTGGGGCCCGCGCTGCAGCGGTTGGTGGACGCCACCCAGGCGATCGCCCACGACTTCCGGGGCAGCATCGGCGACGTCGACGACATCATCGCGCGTTCGGCGCCCGTCATCGACAGCCAGGTCGATTCCGCCGACACGATCAGGCGTTGGGCGGCCAACCTGAACACGTTGACCGCGCAAGCCGCGCAGCAGGATCAGGCGCTGCGCAGCATCCTGGCCAATGCGCCGCCGACCGCCGAGCAGGTGAACGCCACGTTCAGCGACGTGCGCGAGGCGCTGCCGCAGACGCTGGCCAACCTGGAGGTCGTGATCGACATGCTCAAGCGCTATCACAACGGCGTCGAGCAGGCGCTGGTGTTCTTGCCGCAGTCGGGCGCCATCGCCCAGTCGGTGACCGCGAACTCCCCCGGGCAGGCGGCGCTCGGCGTCGGCGCCATCGCGCTCAACCAGCCACCGCCGTGCCTGACCGGCTTCCTGCCCGCGTCGGAGTGGCGCGCCCCGGCCGACACCAGCGGCGCGCCGCTCCCGGCCGGGACCTACTGCAAGATCCCCATGGACGCGACGAATGGGGTTCGCGGAGCGCGGAATTACCCGTGCGTCGACGTGCCCGGCAAGCGGGCGGCGACCCCGCGCGAGTGCCGCAGCACCGAGCCGTATGTGCCGCTGGGCACCAACCCCTGGTACGGCGACCCCGACCAGATCCTCACCTGCCCGGCGGCGGCCGCGCGCTGCGACCAACCGGTGAAACCGGGTCAGGTGATCCCGGCGCCGTCGGTCGACAACGGCCAGAACCCGCTACCCGCTGACCGGCTGCCGGGCACCCCGCCGCCGGTCAGCGATCCGCTGCAGCGGCCGGGCTCGGGCACGGTCCAATGCAACGGCCAGCAGCCCAACCCGTGCTTCTACACCCCGAGCGCGCTGCCCACCGCGCTGTACGACGTGCGGAGCGGCAAGGTCGTCGGGCCCGACGGTGTCGTGTATTCCGTTGCGAATTCGACCCATATCGGCGACGAGGGCTGGCAGCAGATGCTCGGACCGGCGGGCTGAAACGCCTACGCCTTTTCGTCGGCGTCGCCCCGGGCATGTGCCCGCCATTTCCGAAACCCGTGCCGCGCCGCGAACGCGCCGACGATGGCGCTCACGCACCACACCGCGATCGCCGCATACGCCAGCGGCGACGACAGGTGCCTGATGGATGCGCCCAGCGCGGTGTAAGCGAAAGCCCTTGGCGCCGAACCGATCAGCGACCCGACCGCCATCTGCCACAACGGAACCCCGAACGCCCCGAACGTGTAGGACGCGAGGGCGTCGGAGATGCCCGGGACGAAGCGCTGACCCACGACCGCCCACAGCCCGCCGCGTTCGATCACCGCGTCGATGCGCTCGGCGCGTTGCTGCCCAAGCAGGGACCGCGCGCTGTCCCGGCCGGCCCGGCGGCCGACGCGGCTCGCGACCACCGCGGTGCCGACTGCCGCGCCCAGCGTTACGAAGACCCCCAGCAGCGGACCGAACAGCATTCCGCTGCCCGCCGCCAGGATCGAGCCCGGCACGAACAGCGCGCCGAGGACCGCCGACACCACGGCGTAGGCCAGCGGCGCCGCCGGTCCCGTCGCCGAGACCGCGCGCCGTATCGCCTCGATGTCGATGACTCGCGCGATGGCCACCAGGTAGAACATCGTGGCCAGGAACGCGGCGAACACCGCGAGCCGGATGATGTGGCGGCGCCGGGATACAGGTGGGAATTCCTCGTTGTCGACCATGCTGTTGGCAATTCTTCCGCACCCGGCAGTGACCAAGGCGCGTTCCTTGCTTGTCGGTCCCCGGCGGGACACTCGGTTCGGTCGACGCGATGCCGGAGATCGCGTCAGAGGGGACAGGATGCTATGGGAAACAGGGCGAACTTCGTCGTCGTGCGGGATCGGAATTGGCAGCTGTATTACTCACATTGGGCGGGCTGTCGCATACTCGATGCGCTGATCGGCGGCCCTGAGCTGGCGCTGCGGTATGCGCAATCACTGCGGCGTTGCCGCAAGGACGAGTGGGTCGATCCGCTGTGGGCTGATGGCGGCGCGGTTGTGGATCTCGATCATGGCCGGGTGTTGTTCTTCGGCGAAGAGCTGATGGTGGAAATGAACGAACGCCGGGCACTGATGGGCGTGCTGGCCGCGGTATGGCCGGGTTATTCCATCGGTTGGGCATACGACGGAACAGCCGAACTCGCGGAATATGTGGGCGCCGAATTGCCGCCGCACAGCTTGGACAGCCAACCAAATCTCCGGATTGCCGACGATCGAAACGCGCTGTGTCATCTTGTTTCTGTGCTCGATGGCACGGGACAGCTCCGCATGTGGCCGCTGTGGTGGGACCTGAGCATGGCGTGGCACGGACCCGCATTGCTGGGCAGGCTACCGGGCCGCGGCGTTCAGAGCTTGGCGCTCGGCGAGATCCCGGAGGGCGGCGTACATATCGACGTTCCGCGAAAGACGCTGGGAGCGTGGCACACCGCCGACACCATGGGGATTTTTCAGGCCCTGCCGGAGCTATGGAGTGGATGGCGGACTGAATGCTGGGAGGACGGTTTCGAGGAACAGGCGGCTCGATGCGGAAGCGCCTTGCGGCTTCCGGAATTGGATCTTGCCGACGGGATCGACAGAGCTCGGGCGCGGATCCGCAGTCGGGTGTATCAGAGATTCACGGACAGTCCGGCAGGGCAGGTGCTCGAATTGTCGAAGCTGCTCGCACCCATCGGGCCCGGTCTCGTGGTGAGCGACGATGCGCTCGCCAAGTCCGGAGCCCTTCCGCGCGACTCCGAGTGGGCGCGCTTCGTCGAGGCATGTGACTTGTACGGGAGGGGCCACGCTGAATCGGCCTGAACAGACTGCATCAGTGCGTCATGATGCACTGATGCTAGGATTAATTGTGCGCACAACCGTCGATTTGCCGGACGACCTGCATCGGCAGGCGCTGGCGATCGCGCGAGACACCCACCGCACACTGAGCCAGACCGTTGCCGACCTCATCCGACGCGGCCTGGGAGCGGGCGGCACCGCCACGGTCGCCACGGATTCGAGGACCGGACTGCCGTTGGTGAGCGTCGGCACGGTTGTCACCTCTGAGGACGTGCGCTCGTTGGAGGATGAGGAGTGACGGCGCTGCTCGATGCGAACGTCCTGATCGCGCTGGTCGTCACCGAACACGTGCATCATGACGCCGCAACGGATTGGCTGGCGTCGTCCGACGCGAGCTTCGCTACCTGTCCGATCACACAGGGAAGTCTCGTCCGGTTCCTGGTGCGGATGGGCCAACCCGCGGCGACGGCACGCGACGTCGTCCACGCCGTCGCGAACGCAAAAAACCACGAATTCTGGCCCGACAGTGTCTCTTTCGCTGATGTGACGGTCGGTGGTGTGGTCGGCCACCGACAGGTGACCGACGCTTACCTCGCCCAACTGGCGCGCAGTCACAAAGGTCAGTTGGCGACCCTTGACAGTGGCCTGGCGCACCTGCACAGCGACGTCGCGATGCTCATTCCGACGGCAACTGACCTCCTGCGGCGGAAAGGTCAGCGAGCGGTCTGCAGCCGGCGCGCCAGCCCGCTCGCCCGCACCGCCCGCCGTCCGATCGCGGCGCGCACCGACGGCTCCGAACCGACCACCCGGACCTTCGACTTGGCGCGGGTCACCGCGGTGTAGAACAGCTCCCGAGTCAGCAACCGCGAATCCTCGGGCGGCATCAGGACCGTCACCTCGGCGACCTGGCTGCCCTGGCTCTTGTGGATCGTCATGGCGTGCATGGTCTCGATGTCCGACAGCCGGCTGGGGGCGAAGTCCAGGGGTCCGGTGGCGCCGGCGATGACGGCCCGCAGCCCGTCGGGGCCGGCCACCACCACCCCGGTGTCGCCGTTGTAGACCTTGAGCCCGTAGTCGTTGGCGGTCACCAACAGTGGCCGGCCGGCGTACCACGCCGAGAACGCGGGCTGGCCGGTCTCCTCGGTGAGCCAGCGCTCCACTTGCCGGTTCCAGTGCGACACCCCGTACGGACCGCGCCGGTGCGCGCACAACAGCCGGTGCTCGTCGAGCGTCGCCAACGCCGCCCCGGCGGCGCCGAGCACCGCGGCCTCCCGCACCCGCAGCGCGTGGGAGACCAGCACGTCGCGCATCCGGTCGGCCGGGTGGTCGGAGTCGATCCACTCGACGTGCTCCCCGCCGGCACGCAGCAGCGCCACCACCCGGTCGTCGTCGCCGGTCCGGATCGCCTCGGCCAGCGCGCCGATCGACTCGCCGAATCGGTGGGGCGTGCGCAGGGCGGCCACCCGGATGTCGCGGCGGGCGGCCAGCCCCTCCACCAGGTCCGCGAGCACGGCGCCGGCCTCCACCGAGGCGAGCTGGTCGGGATCGCCCACCAGGATCAGTCGGGTGTCCGGGCGCACGGCCTCCAGCAGCCGGGCCATCATGGTCAACGACACCATCGACGTCTCGTCGACGACGATCACGTCGTGCGGCAGCCGGTTGCCGCGATTGTGCTTGAACCGCACCGACGTATCCGGCCGCGCGCCGAGCAGCCGGTGCAGCGTGGTGGCCCGCAGGCCGGCCAGCCGCGCCCGGTCCGCCGCGTCGTCGAGATTCTCGACCTCGGCGGCCACCGCCTCCGCCAGCCGCGCCGCGGCCTTGCCGGTCGGCGCGGCCAGCGCGATCCGGGGCCGCGGAACTCCGGCGAGCTCGGCCTGGCCGACCAGCAGCGCCAGCAGCCGCGCCACCGTGGTGGTCTTGCCGGTGCCGGGGCCGCCGGTCAGCACCGTAACCGCCTGCGACAGCGCGATTTCGGCCGCCGTTCGTTGCTCGTCGTACCGTGGCGACGGGAACAGCCGCTCCAAGGCGGGCACGCCGCCCACCGACCCGGATACCGAGAGCGCCAACAGGTCGGCGCACACCTGCTCCTCCTCGAGCCAGTACCGATCCAGGTAGAGCAGGTCACCGAACAGCCGCAGCGCGGGCGGCGATCCGAGCAGCGGGCTGGCCCGCACCGCGGTCAGCCAATCGTCGGCGCCAGGCCACGGCAGCTCGGCCATGCCGAGCTGCGCCGCCACCGCCCGCAGGTCCACACACACCGAACCGCCCCGCAGCGCGCGCACCACTAGGGCGATCGCCAACGCCACCCGCTCGTCGGGCTCGCCGGCGAGCGCGGTAAGGCGCTGCGCCACATGGACATCCGCCGCCTCGAAGACGCCGGCATCGCCGAATGGCCGCAGCAATCCATCGATCGCCTGCACCGTCACGCGGCCGCCCTCCCCGCGTCGAGCAGATCCGACAACCCCGCAACCAGGGACGAGGGCGGGCGCCAGCTGAACACCCCGGACGGATGACCGTCGACGAGAGGCGTGTCCGCCCCGCACATCCCGCGCACAAAGAGGTAGAGGACACCCCCGAGATGCCGGACGGGATCGTAGTCGGCCACCCGCCACCGCAGGAACCGGTGCAGCACAACGCTGTACAGCAGCGCCTGCAGCGGGTAGTCGGAGTGCAGCATCGCTTCGGCGAGCCGCGGCCGGTCGTAGTCCGCGGACGTCAGCGGCCGCTCCAGATCACCGAGCCAGTTGGTCTTGTAATCCACCACCACATAGCGATGCCCCGCGCCGTCGGGAATGCGCAACACGGCATCGACCGAGCCGGTGAGGTAGCCGCGCAACGACTGGCCGCCCAGCACCGGGCCCGTCAACCGATCGGCGTAGGAGGCCAGCGCATCGCCGGCGGGCAACTGCTCGCGCAACAACGCCCCCACATCCGCCAGCAGAATCTCCGGCGCCGCCACCCGCAGGTCGCCGCCGGCTAGCGGAAACTCAAAATCCAACTCCCGCAACCGATCCCGCAGGCCGATCTGCCGCAGCGTCAAACCGCCGGCCAGCGGGCCCAACGGGGTGTCGTGCATCGGCACCAGCGCACCGGCCAGCACCTCGGGCGCCACGTCGACCGGCCACCACACCGAGTGCTTCCGAATCTGGGCCTCCAACTCGGTCGCCAGATCGGCGGCCAGCGGGTCGGCGGTCTCCAGCACCGCGTGCACCAGGGTGCCGAACCTCGCGCCCGTCGGCAGGTCTGCCATCGGCGAGGGCAGCTGCAGCCCGGAGGCGTTCTCCGACAACGGAACTGCGCCGGATTCGTCGTCGAGCTCGGTGATCTCGGGCTCGCTGCTCACCCCGGCCGAGACTGAGGTTTCCGTCACCCGGATGAGACCCGAGTAGGACGTGCGCCGCCAGTCGGTGTCGATGGTGCGGTGGAAGTGGCGGTAGTCCAGGTCCGACGACACCGGCTCGGGCGGCATCGACGGCAGGGCCCGGGCCACCACCGACTCCTCGATCACCGGGCCGCCCGCCGCCTCCCATTCCCGCAGCCGCGCCAGCGCGTCGTCGTCGGAGATCTTGGCGGGCTCACAGCGGTCCGGGACGAACGACTCGCCCGGCCGGCGGCCGCGCAGCAGTCGTGACAAGCCGCCGTTGGGCTCGTCGTAGGCCGGCGACCACCACGCGACCACCTGCGACTGCGCCCGGGTCATCGCGACGTAGGTGAGCCGGCTCGCGTCGCCGGCGTCCTCCTGGCGCCCGAGCGTCTCGACCCTCGGGAAGTCGGGAGTGTCGCTGCCCCCGACGTGCAGGCAGCGCACCCTCTCGTCGTGGAACAGCACGATGTCGCGTTTCGGCACACTGCGGTTGAATGCGAACGGCAGGTACACGATCGGGTACTGCAGCCCCTTGCTCACGTAGACGGTCATGATCTGCACGGCGGCCGCGTCGCTGTCGAGCCGCCGGTTGCGTTCGGTCGAGCCGCTGCGTTCGTCGCGCTGGCGGCGCAGCCAGTCGCGCAGCGCGGGCAGGCTGTAGTGCTCGCGGTGCGCGACGTCTCCCAGCAACTGCGTGATGTGTGCCAGGTCGGTCAGGTGGCGCTCGCCGTCCTGCCAGGACAGGACGCGATCACCCATGCCCAGCAGCTGCGCGGCCTCGAAAATCGCGGCGACACCGCGTTCGCGGGCATGCCCCGCCCACTCCCGCAACGTTTCCGCGACGCGGTCGGTCAGCGCATCACCGCCGGCCGCCAGCGATTCCGCGGTCTCGCCGAAGAACATCGTTGCCGCCGCGGCGCGGACCATGCCGGGACGGTGCGGCTGATCGAACGCCTCCAGGAGGCACAGCCAATCCTCGGCGGCGTCCGACGTGAAGACGTCGGAGTCGCCGGTGTACACCGCCGGAATGCCTGCATCGCACAGCGCCCGAAAGCAGGCGGCGGCATCCTTGTGCCTTTCCACGATCACGGCGATGTCGCGGGCCTGCAGCGGCTCACCGTCGAATGTCGCCCCGGCCGCGAGCAGGGCGTGGATGTCGGCGGCCAGGTCGGCGCCGATGTGCCGCCGCAAATCCTCGATCGGCATGTTCGCCAAACCCCTGCGGCCCAACGCCGTTCGCGGCACCACCCGCAACCGGAACGGATTGTTGTGGGGGGCACCGGCAAGGCGGTGACCCTCATGGTGCGCCTCGACTTCGCCGACCACGATCGCGGGGTCGCCGAGCTGGGCGCCGCGGAGCACCACCTGCAGGCGTTGCACCAGCGCCGCGTCGCTGCGCCAGTTGGTGCCCAGCGTCTTCTTCTCGCCCGCGGTCTCGGCCGCCCGCAGGTAGGTGTCGATGTCGCCGCCGCGGAACGCGTAGATGGCCTGCTTCGGGTCACCGATCAGCACGACGGTGGAGCGCCCGCTGAATGCACGATCGATGACCTGCCACTGCACCGGGTCGGTGTCCTGGAACTCGTCGACCATCACGATCGGCCACCGTTGATGCATCCGCACGCGGGCGGGCGAATCGTCGGTGGCCAGCGCGTCCGCCAGCCGGCTCAGCAGGTCGTCGTAGCTCAGAACGCCCAACTGCCGCTTGCGGGTATCCAACTCGGCGAGAACATCTTTCGCGAATGCGACGCGCACCGCCGCCCGCGAGCCGGGTTCGGGGTTTAGCGGCCGCAGCTGCGCCGACGGGTTGTTGGCCACCTCGCGCGCGAGGCGCAGCGCGTCGCGGTAGGCCAGCGGCGGATCCTCGCGCTGCTGGCCGAAGTGGGACAGGTACAGATCGTCGACGATCTCGGTGACGAGCTCGTCGAGGCTCTCGATCAGGGTCACGTTCGCGGTGGTGTCGCCGGCCACGCCGAGCGAGCGCAACACCAGCTGGCAGAACTGGTGGGTGGTCGCGATGGTCGCCGCATCGAATCCGGCCAGCGCGTCTCGGAGCCGCTGCCTGCGCGCCGCGCGCTCGTCGTCGGTGCCGTCCAGCAGGTGGGCGACCAACTCGTTGTCGCCGGCCAAGCGCGGGTCCTCGAATGCCGTTACGGCGGCGACGATCTGACACCGCACCCGCTCGCGCAGTTCCTGGCTGGCGGCCCGGCCGAAGGTGATGAGCAGCATCTGGTCGAGCGTCGCCGCGCCGTCGGCGAGGTAGCGGGTCACCAGCCCGGCCAGCGCGAAGGTCTTGCCGGTTCCCGCGCTGGCCTCCAGCACCGTGGTCGAGCGGTCGGCGGGCAACGGGCCGAGCAGGTCGAAGCGCTCCATCTAGGTCGGCCTCCGCTCGGCGCGCAGCATCGGCAGCCAGAGGCGGGCGGCGTAGGCGCCGAGCCGGGTGTCTTCGCCGTCGTGCTCCTCACCGGGCCGCGGCGCCTGCATCAGGTCCTCCAGCCGCGCGTTGCGGCCCCAGGCCCGCACGTGCGCGGGGGCCTCGTTCTCGCCCGGATAGTTACCGGATTTCCAGCGATATTCGGCCTCGCGGACGGGGTCGTCACCGCAGTGCCGGGCGGCCGCCCAGGCATAGGATGTCTTGACGGGCAAGGGAATCGGCTCCCGACGCCCGGCGTCGTAGATCGCCACCAGGTCGCGCAAGACATCGACGGGATCGCCCGCCGGCCGCCCCAGCCCCTCCTCCCGCGGCGTGGTGCCCCGCCGGGCGCGGCCGAGGCACACCGCCGTCCAGTCGCGGCCTGGGTCGTGAGCGATCAACGCCAGCAACGGGATCCACGACTCGAGCAGGTGCTTGCCGTCCAGCCTGGAATAGGTGACCGACACCAGGCGATCGCCGTACACGGGCGACACCGTGCCGGTGAGGCGGCGCCCGGGGCCGAGCTCGACGTCGACGTCGTAGGCCCGTGCGTCCGCCCGCCGCTGCCGCCGCGCTGCGGTCGCGAGCAGGGCGGCCTGATCGCGAATCTCGGCCGCCTTGCGCCAGCCCAGCTGGCCCGGCGGCAGCGTGCCCCGGCGCCACTCGGCCTGGCGCGCGTCGTCGGGCGTCATGCCGCGCAGGATGTCGCCGAGCATCCGGTCGCCGACCGTCCACTCCTCGAGTGCGTTGAGGTCCACGGGCATGGCGTCCTGCACCCCGTCGACGTCGCGGGGCAACGTGAACTCCAGGGCGCGGAAGAAGCCCTTCACCGGATCCTTGAAGAAGTCGACGAGGTCGGCGAGGATCACGTCGTCGGGCGGCGGTGGCGGCAACGGCCCGGAGATGAACGGGGGCCGCTCGCCCCGTTGGCCGCCGGCCACCCGCGCCGCGCGCAGCACGGTCTTGTCGAAGCTGAACGGCACCTTTGGCACCAGCGCGCCGGGCTTGACGTTGTCAATGTCGAACGGCTGCAACGGATGCTCGACGAGGACGCCCTCGCGAACGCCGCCCGGCACGGTCATGTCGAGGGTGTCCAGCAATTCGGCCAGTGGCACCGCCGGCGGGCGCGGCTGGCCGGAGTATTCGTTGGCGCCGGTGTAGGTGATCACCAGCTTCTCGGTGGCCGCCCCGATGGCGTCGAGCAGCAATTGCCGGTCCTCCGAACGGATGTCGCGTTCACCGGTCATCGGGTTGCGCGCCAGCACGTCGTCGCCGTCGACCACGCCCAGGCGCGGGAAAACCCCGTCGTCGAGGCCGACGAGGCACACCACCCGGTGCGGCACCGAGCGCATCGGCACCATCGTGCACACCGTCAGCGTGCCGGTGCGGAAGTTGGCCCGAGTCGGGCGTCCGGAGAGGTGCCGGTCGAGCAGGGCGCGGACGTCGGGCAGCCGCAACACGGTGTTCGCGCGCGTGCCGGCGTCGGCCAGCACCTGGGCGAACTCACGCTGCAGCTGGCTGGTCTGCCAGAGGTCCGAATCGTCGACGCGGGCCAGCAGGGTGATGCCCTCGGTGAGGGCGGCCAGCCACTCGCGCAGCGGCCGCGCCCCGGTGAGCGAGTCGACGACGTGTTGCAGCCGGCAGACGAATTCGGCCAACTGCCCGGCCAACTGGACGCGGTTGCTGCTGACGTCGTCGAGGGGAAGGGTGGCGTCGATCCAGGCGTGCGAGTCGTCCGACATCGCGACCCCGGTCAGCACCCGGTCGATGCCGAAACGCCAAGTGTTGTGCACGAAGTCGACGTGATACGGCCGCCGGTGCTCCTGGTCGAAGCCCCACCGGATGTTCGCCTGCCGGACCCAGCGGGCGATGGCCTCCAGGTCGTCGTCGGTGAAGGCGAAGCAGGCGCGCACCGGTGCGGCCTCGGCGAAGTCGAGCACCTCGCTGGCGGTCACGCGGCTGCCCGCCAGCGCCAGCAGCTGCGCGGCCACGCCGAGCAGCGGATTGGTCTGGATCGGCGAGCGGTCGGCAAGCCGCACCCGCAGGCGGTGGGCGGGATGCGCGCCGTGCACCACGTCGCCGAGGCCAAAGTCGGCGACGATCAGCGCCGCGTAGGTCTCGATGTCCGGGCACATCACCAGGATGTCGCGCGGCTGAAGCGTCGGGTCGTCCTGCAGGAGGCCGAGCAGCACCTCGCGCAGCACATCGACCTGGCGGGCCGGGCCGTGGCAGCTGTGTATCTGGACGGAGCGGTCGTCGGCGGCGAGCTTGCGCCCTTGGGGCCGAACGGCATTGGCCGCGATGTCGGATTGCAGCCAGCCGAGCAGCGTGGCGGGGCGCCCCGGGCCGGGAAGATGTTCGTCGGTCCGCGGATCCGTCGGCAGGCTGCGTTGCAGCTCGCGCAGGTCTCTCCCGAGCGTCGCCAGCAGCGGATGTCGCACCTCGCGGTGGCTGACGTCGGCGCGGCGGGGAATCGCGCCGTGGGCGCCGGGCAGCGCCCGCCATAGTTCGTCGCTGGGATGCGGCAGCCACAGGTGCAGGTCGTGGTGGGTCGCCAGCGCGTCGAGCAACTGCACGTCGGTGCACGCCAGGCGGGTGTGCCCGAACAGCGACAGCCGCGCCGGCAGGTCACTCGGCCCCTCCCGCAGCCGCCCGACGGTCTTTTCGTGGCGCACGTGCGGGGGGTCCGCTTGCACGCGCCCGACCAGCGCCCGCCACAGTTCCGGCTGCCAGCGCAGGTCCTCGTCCAGGTTTTCCGCGTCGCCCGCCAGCCAGTCGGCGAGCAATTGCGGCCGTTGCCGGGCGTACGACGCGAACAGTCCCGCCAGCCGGCGCGCCGTCGCATACCGTCGGGCTTGGCGCAGCTCCGACTCCTCGCCGGTGTGGAAGTGGCCCAAATGCGTTGCCAGCGTTACGCACCACGGCTCGTCGAGGCTGCAGTCGATGACCTCCAGCAGCGGCCACGTCATCGCCTCCGGCGCCCACGGGTCGTCGTCGACGGTGCCGGTGATTTCCGCTATCAACGATGCCGGACTGCGGAACGCCACCCCCGCGCACACCCCGTCGCCGCCGCCGGGCCCGGCCCCCAGCACGTGCGACAACCGCTGAGAAAGCCAGCGCTCCACGCCGCGCGCGGGCACCAGCACCAGCTCCTCGGCGAACGGGTCGGCCTGGGGGTTGGCCAGCAGGGCGCCGAGAGCGTCGGCGAGCAGGTCGGTGCGTTCGGCGCGGTGGAGATGGAGGGCCATTGCGCTGCCACCATAGAACGCCGCACCGACGGGCGGGGATGATTCTGCGCCGACATGCCGTTCGAAACGGTTATGGAAGCTTGGGACGCGATCAGCGCGCGGCGCAATGTGCGGCAGTACAAACCGGAGCCGGTGTCGGAAGAAGACCTGAACCGCATCGCCGAGGCCGGCTGGCGGGCGCCCTCGGCGAAGAACCGGCAGCCGTGGGACTTCGTCATCGTCACCGACCGTGATCAGCTGCAGCAGCTGTCCACGGTGTGGCAGGGCGCCGGTCACATCGCGGCGGCCCCGGCCGCGATCGCCATCGTCGTGCCCGAACCGCCGGACCAGCGCAGGCTGGTCACCGACACCTACGACATCGGCCAGGCCACGATGGCGATGATGATCGCGGCCACCGACCTGGGCATCGGGACGGGCCATTCGTCGGTGGGCGATCAGGACAAGGCGCGCGCCATCCTGGGCGTGCCCGACGACCACCAGGTGGCCTTCCTGCTCGGCGTCGGGTATCCCGCCGACCGTCCGCTCACCCCGATCCGCAAGCCGAATCGGCGCCCGTTCGCGGAGGTCGTTCACCACGGGCGGTGGTGAGCGCAGGCGGCCGAATACGCTTGTGCTCGTGCATGATCACCGCGGCGACTACGGAATCGACGGATCGTTCAAGACCCTCTCGGCGCGCGCCCAGGGCATGGCCGTCGTCGCGCAGGCCGCCGCCCTGGCCGGGTGGGCCGGGCTCAGCTGGGCGCACGGCAGGCGGGCGAGGGCGGCGCTGGCGGGGGCATCGGCCGCGGCCATGCTCGCGGCGATGTTCTGGTACCTCTACGCGACGCGCTCGGGCAAGTTCGTCGTCTGGGACCGGGTGCTCGACGAGCTGCGGTTGCGCGGCGACGAGACGGTGCTCGACCTGGGGTGCGGACGCGGCGCGGTGTTGATGGCCGCGGCCAAGCGGCTGCCGCGAGGCCGAGCAATCGGTGTTGACCTCTGGCGGGCGGACCAGACCGACAACTCGCAGCAGGCCACGCTGGCCAACGCTGCCCTGGAAGGGGTCGCCGACCGTATCGAGGTGCGCACCGGCGACATGACCGCCCTGCCACTGGGTGACGAAAGCGTGGACGTCATCGTGAGCAACCTGGCGATCCACAACATCCCGAGTCGCGCCGGCCGGCGCAAGGCCCTCGACGAAGCGGTTCGCGTGCTGCGCCCGGGCGGTCGGCTCGCCATCGCGGACCTGTGGGAGACCCGCAACCACGCGGACCGGCTGCGCGAGCTGGGCTGGCGAAACGTCAAGCGGCGCAACCTGGGATGGCGCATGTGGTACGGCGGTCCGTGGTTTTCGACTCGCCTCGTCACCGCCACCAAACCGGGGTGAGGCTCGGCAGGTAGGGGATATAGGTCGCCGCAGAAGTCGATATCGCGGGCGATATCAGATTCGCAGAGCGTGGTTGTCCGCCGACATGAGCCTGTACCAAACCAGTGCAATGCTGATACGCATGACGAGAAACGAACTCACCGAACAGGTCGTCGTCGCACGGTTGGCGAGGGGGCTGACCTGGCAGGAGCTGGCCGACGCGATCGACAGGCCGGTGCTATGGACCACGTCGGCGCTGCTGGGCCAGCACCCGATACCCGCCGAGCTCGGCAAGGTCCTCGTCGAAATGCTCGGCCTCGACGAGTCGGCGGTGCCGGTGCTGGCGGCCCCGCCCATGCGCGGCGGCCTGCCCACCGCCGTGCCGACCGATCCCACCATCTACCGCTTCTATGAAGCCCTCCAGGTGTACGGCGGCGCGATCAAGGAGCTCATCCACGAGCAGTTCGGCGACGGCATCATGAGCGCGATCAACTTCAGCGTCGACCTGCAGAAGCGGCCGCACGCCTCCGGTGATCGGGTGGTGGTGACATTCGACGGGAAATTCCTTCCCTACCAGTGGACGTCGGCGGACGACTGACCCACGAAGGTGAAGTGACGGCGCGCGGCGTACGTGTCACACTGGCGACGAGGAGGCGAGCAACGCGGTGGCCAGGTCTTTTACCTGCCACCGCGTTCGCATCCTCAGTTCATCAGCGCCCGCGCCTCAGAGCCCGAACTCGGCCTCAATTCCGTCGATTCCGGCGCGAATGGCTTTGAGCGCCTCGGCGCGGGCGCGCAATTTGGTTGCGGCATGGGCGTGCTGGTGCAGGCCGGCGAATTCACGCGCGGCCTCCTCGGCGCGGCTGACCACGATCTCGGGCAGCACGATTTCGTCGACAAAGCCCGCTGCGAGGGCGGTTTCGCCGAAGAACGTCTTGGCCAGCCCGGCGGCCTGCTGGTAGGCGGACTGCGTCAGCCGCAGTTTCATGATCTCCAGGGCCGCGTACGGGATGACCATGCCGATCGCGACTTCGTTGGCCTGGATGTTGTAGGCGTGGGCGGCCACCCGGTGGTCGCCGGACGACAGCAGGAACGCGCCCATCGCGATGGCATGGCCGGTGCAGGCCATCACCACCGGCTTGGGGTAGGACAGCAGCCGGTAGGCCAGCTCGAAGCCGCCCCGGAGCATGTCGATCGCGGGCTGCGCCTGGCCCGAGGTCAGGATCTTCAGGTCGAAGCCGCCGCTGAACACCCGGTCGTTCCCGGTGATCACCAGCGCCCCGGCGTTGTCGCTGTCGGCCCGGTCGATCGCCTCGTTGAGCGCCTGCTGCATGGTTGGGCCCAGCGCGTTGACTTTGCCGTCGTCCATTCTGATGACCGCGATGGAGTCCTGCTTGCTGTAGTGGACCGGGCCGCTCATAAGTTGCTCCTTTTATCCCGCGTCAGACGTGCTGGCTGCGGTGTTTGGCCAGATCCGCTTCGGCGTTGCCCCAGCGCACGCTGACGTCGGTGGGCTGGTCGAGCAGCCGGGTGCGCCAGCGCTCCTGCGTCTCCTGCACGGCGCCGTTGATCCGCTCGATCTCGCTGCGGAACACCTCGGGGCGCGTCTCCTTGCTCGCGTAGTGGAAGTAGGTCAGCAGCCCGCGCAACAGCTCCAGCTTCTGCTTTTCCCGTTTCGCCAGGTCGTGCGTCGTCATCAACTCGATGCGCTGGACCGGCGGCAGGGCATCCCAGTCCAGCACCACGTTCGTCTGCAGGGCGGGTCGCTCGCCCTGCCAGAACCGCCACCCGCGCGGTTTGTCGGGGCGGTCGTAATAGATCAGGGTCCCGCTGAAGCGGGATTCGATGCCGGTTCCGATTTCGGCGCGGTCGAGCGCCGAGTCCCACACCATGCGCCATTCCTGCCCGGGCGCGAGCACCGGCAACTCGCTCGGAAGCTGCAGTTCTGCGACGTCGGCGTAGCCGTCGGCGGCGTTTTCGTATTCGGCCACCGTCGGCGGATTCGGAAATGAAAAACGGATGTTGTAGGCCGCCGTCTGGCCAAAATTCCGGACCACGAGTTCGATTACGTGCCAGTCGGCGGGATGCGGTTCCATGAACATTGCGACGTGTGGTCGGATGCGTTCCGCGGCCACCCGCCGGTTGAGTCTGAGCTGGCGGTTTGTGAAGATCAGCGCGACGACACCCAGCAAGATCGCGGCCCACGCCGCCCACGCCAACCAGGTGCTGGACCCCACATTTGCCACCCCGTGCCAGCCGCCCTGGATCCACCCCATTGAATCCACCCTCCGCTTATATCACAGTGATCTGGCGGGAAATTTCGCTCAACCGATCGTAGAGGCATTCGGCTCATGAAATTGCCCCACGTCAATTACCCGCCCATCAACATTCGCCACTGATCGAGGTCGGCGGCGCGATACACGTAGTTGGTGCGCTTGACATCAGACAGCGAAGCGCTCGGCTCGGCCGAATACCAGTGTCCCGGAAAGACGGTCGGGTCGCCCGGCAGCGCGGCGAGCCGCTGCAGGCTGCGGTACATCTCGTCGGAGTCCCCGCCGGGGAAGTCGGTGCGCCCGCAGCCGTCGAGGAACAGCGTGTCACCGGCGACCAGGCGGTCGCCGAGCAGGAAGCACTGGCTGCCGGGGGTGTGCCCCGGCGTGTGCAGCAGTTCGATCTCGATATCGCCGATGCTGACCTTGTCGTGGCTCTCGTGGGTGGTGAGGTCACCGAGGCCGATCCCGGTGACCCGCGAAACCCACACGGCTTCATGCGTATTCACATGCACCGGCACGGCCGCCCGCTCCAGCAGCTCGGCCAGGCCCTCCATCTGGAAGCCCATCATCGAGCCACCCACGTGGTCGGGGTGATGGTGCGTCACCAGCACGCCGGACAGGTGCATGCCGTCGGCCTCGAGCGCGTCGACGAGGTCACCGGCCGCATACGCGGGATCGACCACGACGCAGTCGCCGGTCTGGCGGTCCCCGATCAGGTAGGCAAAGTTGCGCATCTGCGTCGCGAACATGTCACCGGCGGCGAAATCGCGACCCGAGAGCAGTTGGCGAAAGTACAGCCGGTCCTCTGACACCCGACCAGACTAGTGGCTCGTCCGCGACTTGCCGCTCGGTTCCGGTCACCCTAAATGGGTATTGTTGGCCCATGAGGAAGGTCGAGATCGAAATCGACGACGAGCTGGTCCAAGAGGCGATACGTCGGTTCCATCTGGCCGACACGCGCGAGGCCGTTCATCTCGCATTGCGGACCTTGCTCGGTGAGTCGGACCCGGAAGAGAAGGACGGCGAGGAGTACGACGAGTTCAGCGATCTCAGCGCGTGGCAACCCCGTCACGGCGAGGGCGGGTGATCGATCACCGCACCGGCCGCCAACTCGTCTCGGAAGCCGACCAGGGCAACGTCGGGTGGTTTGGTGACGTTGCGTGCCAGGCTGTACCCTCTTTTTGGCCCGCGACTGGACTGTCGCTTGGGTGAACGGCCCCCTTAGCTCAGTCGGTAGAGCGTTTCCATGGTAAGGAAAAGGTCAACGGTTCGATTCCGTTAGGGGGCTCGGCGGACGCCGAGCAGGCAGGCGGCCAACACCCCGAAGCGGGGTGGACCAGAGGCGATGTAGCTCAGTCGGTTAGAGCGAACGACTCATAATCGTTAGGTCGCCGGTTCGAGTCCGGCCATCGCTACAAGGCAACAGCACAACAGTGCGACGCGAGAGATTTGAGAGAGAACGGACATGGCTTCCAGTACCGACGTGCGGCCCAAGATCACCTTGGCATGCGAGGTGTGCAAGCACCGCAACTACATCACCAAGAAGAATCGCCGCAACGACCCCGACCGCATGGAGCTGAAGAAGTTCTGCCCGAACTGCGGCAAGCACCAGCCCCACCGGGAGACGCGGTAGCCCCGAGGCATTCATCGAGATTGGCTAGGTAGGTTCTAGACCTGTGTCATTGAGCGCAGACATCGTCGGGATGCACTACCGCTACCCCGACTACTACGTCGTGGAGCGGGAGAAGATCCGCGAGTACGCGGTGGCGGTGCAAAACGACGACAAGTCGTTCTACGAGGAGGACGCCGCCGCCGAGCTCGGCTATAAGGCCCTGGTGGCCCCGCTGACCTTCATTTGCGTTTTCGGCTATAAGGCCCAGTCGGCGTTCTTCCAATACGCCAACATTTCGGTCGAGGAAGCGCAGATCGTCCAGGTCGACCAGGTGCTGAAGTTCGCGAAGCCGATCGTGGCGGGTGACAAGCTCTACTGCGATGTGTGGTTGGACTCGATGCGCGAGGCGCACGGCACCCAGATCATCGTGACCAAGAACATCATCACCGATGAGGCAGGTGACATCGTGCAGGAGACCTACACGACCCTGGCGGGCCGTGCCGGCGAAAATGGGGAGGCGGGATTTTCTGATGGCGCTGCGTGAGTTCAGTTCGGTGAAGGTCGGGGACCGGCTGCCGGAGAAGACCTACCCACTGACCCGTCAGGACCTGGTGAACTACGCGGGGGTCTCCGGCGACTTGAACCCGATCCACTGGGACGACGAGATCGCCAAGGTCGTCGGGCTGGACACGGTGATCGCGCACGGCATGCTGACGATGGGCATCGGCGGCGGTTACGTGACGTCGTGGGTCGGCGACCCCGGCGCCGTCACGGAGTACAACGTGCGGTTCACGGCTGTGGTCCCGGTGCCCAACGACGGCAAGGGCGCCGAGCTGGTCTTCAGCGGCAGGGTGAAATCGGTGGATCCGGACAGCAAGTCGGTCACCATCGCCCTCACGGCCACCACCGGCGGCAAGAAGATCTTCGGTCGGGCGATCGCGTCGGCCAAGCTGGCGTAATCCATGGCTCTCAAAACCGACGTCCGAGGGATGAC
Organism: Mycobacterium sp. E2327; assembly: GCF_001672675.1. Classification (NCBI taxonomy): domain Bacteria; kingdom Bacillati; phylum Actinomycetota; class Actinomycetes; order Mycobacteriales; family Mycobacteriaceae; genus Mycobacterium; species Mycobacterium sp. E2327. Next base: position 60,144 of record NZ_LZKE01000105.1, on the reverse strand, counting down.
GTGGATATACCCGGACTACTTCGAGATCGGCCGGGAGCAGAATCGCGCCTTTGCCCGGGCGATCAAGTGCACCGACCGGGCCTGCTTCGACGAGCAAGCGGCCGCCGAGTTGGGGTACGACGCCTTGGTCGTACCGCTCACCTTCGTGTCGATCTTCGCGAAGATCATCCAGGACGATTTCTTCCGGAATGTCGATGTGGGCATGGAGACCATGCAGATCGTCCAGGTCGACCAGCGATTCCAATACCACACGCCCTTGCTGGTCGGCCACAAGCTCTTCGGTCGTATGGACATCGAATCGGTGGACGAGCGTTTCGGCGCCGACATCGTCGTCACCAAGAACACCTGCACAAACGAGAATGGCGAGGTGCTGCTGCTCGCCTACACCACCCTGATGGGCCACGAGGGCGACAATTCCATCCAGCTCAGATGGGACAAGGAAACCGGCCAGGTCGTCAGAACCGCGTAATTAGTATCTGACTCCCACGCCGATGTACACTCGGACCTCGGGGTTTTCCCAGCATCAGCGCGCTTTCCGGGATTCGAGTAATCGGGGAGCGCGCCTGTCATGTAAGCCCCGGCAGGTAAGCGCAGGTTGGCCTGCCAACCGCGAAGGGGCGTAGCTCAACTGGCAGAGCAGCGGTCTCCAAAACCGCAGGTTGCAGGTTCAAGTCCTGTCGCCCCTGCTGACGGACACATGCGGACCGTGCCATGGTGGACACTGGAAGAAGTGCCCCATCATGCGGGACGGCTCGCAGGAAACTAGCAAACAAAGGAGCATGCGGTGAGCGACGAGGGCGACGCTGCCAACGACGCCGCACGCGACGGCGGCGACACTGACGAGAGCCGCGACAGCGGCGGTCGGACGGCCGTGGTGACCCGGCCCCAACGGCCGACCGGCAAGCGGACGCGGCAACGCGTGGCCGACGACTCGGGTTCGTCCGTCGACGCGGAGTCGCCGGACGAGGTCGAGGTCGCCAAGGAGGGCAAGGCCAAGAAGGGCCGGACGGCTCGGACGACCAAGGCCAAGACCGCGAAGAAGCCCGGCGCCCGTTCGGTCAACCCGATCGCATTCGTCTACAACTACCTCAAGCAGGTCGTTGCGGAGATGCGGAAGGTGATCTGGCCCAACCGCCGGCAGATGCTCACCTACACCTCCGTGGTGCTGGCGTTCCTGGCGTTCATGGTGGCGCTGGTCGGCCTGGCTGATTTCGGCCTGGCCAAACTGGTGCTGCTGGTGTTCGGCTGAGCTTGAGTTATAGGAAGGACCGAAAACCGTGACTACCTTCGACGGTGACACGTCCGCGGGTGAAGCGGTCGACGTGCAAGACGTCGCCGAGACCACCGAGGCCGCCGAGACCAGCGAGGCCCCCGAGACCCTCGAGACCACCGACACCCCCGGTGAACAGGCGCAGGCCGAGCCGAGCGAGGAGGTCGAGGACGACCCCGCCGCCGCGCTCAAGGCGGATCTGCGCAGCAAGCCCGGCGACTGGTACGTCATCCACTCCTACGCGGGTTACGAGAACAAGGTGAAAGCCAACCTGGAAACCCGCGTGCAGAACCTGGACGTCGGCGACTACATCTTCCAGGTCGAGGTGCCCACCGAAGAGGTCACCGAGATCAAGAACGGCCAGCGCAAGCAGGTCAACCGCAAGGTGCTGCCGGGCTACATCCTGGTGCGGATGGATCTGACCGACGACTCGTGGGCCGCGGTACGCAACACCCCGGGCGTCACCGGTTTCGTCGGCGCGACATCGCGCCCGTCGGCCCTGGCGCTCGACGACGTGGTGAAGTTCCTGCTGCCGCGGGGGGCGGCGAAGAAGGCCGCCAAGGGCGCGGCCAGCACCGCCACGGTCGCCGAGGCCGGTGGCCTGGAGCGTCCGACCGTCGAGGTCGACTACGAGGTCGGCGAATCGGTGACGGTGATGGACGGACCGTTCGCGACGTTGCCGGCCACCATCAGCGAGGTCAACGGCGAACAGCAGAAGCTCAAGGTGCTGGTATCGATCTTCGGCCGCGAAACCCCCGTCGAATTGACGTTCAGCCAAGTCTCGAAGATTTAGCAGGAAAGGAACCACAACATCTCATGGCCCCGAAGAAGAAAGTCGTTGGGCTGATCAAGCTGCAGATCCAGGCCGGACAGGCCAACCCTGCCCCGCCGGTCGGGCCCGCGCTCGGCCAGCACGGCGTCAACATCATGGAGTTCTGCAAGGCGTACAACGCCGCGACAGAAAACCAGCGCGGCAACGTCATCCCGGTGGAGATCACCGTCTACGAGGACCGCAGCTTCACCTTCGCGCTCAAGACGCCGCCGGCCGCCAAGCTGCTGCTCAAGGCCGCCGGCGTGGGCAAGGGCTCGGCCGAGCCGCACAAGACCAAGGTCGCCAAGGTCAGCTGGGATCAGGTCAAAGAGATCGCCGAAACCAAGAAGGCGGACCTCAACGCCAACGACATCGACGCCGCCGCCAAGATCATCGCCGGTACCGCCCGGTCGATGGGCATCACCGTCGAGTAATCGGCGTTAGAAGAAAGCGTGGGAGGGCCAGCTTCGGCCCGCTAACCACGACCCAACACCAGATTGGATGAATCAATGAGCAAGAACAGCAAGGCATACCGCGCCGCCGCCGAGAAGGTGGACCGCGACAACCTGTACACCCCGCTTCAGGCGGCCAAGCTCGCCAAGGAGACGTCGTCGGCCAAGCAGGACGCGACCGTCGAGGTGGCGATCCGGCTCGGCGTCGACCCGCGCAAGGCCGACCAGATGGTCCGCGGCACCGTCAACCTGCCGCACGGCACAGGTAAGACGGCCCGGGTCGCGGTCTTCGCTGTCGGCGACAAGGCCGAGCAGGCGCAGGCCGCCGGGGCGGACATCGTCGGCAGCGACGACCTGATCGAGAAGATCCAGGGCGGGTTCCTCGACTTCGACGCCGCGATCGCCACCCCCGACCAGATGGCCAAGGTCGGCCGGATCGCCCGGATCCTGGGTCCGCGCGGGCTGATGCCGAACCCCAAGACCGGCACCGTCACGCCCGACGTCGCCAAGGCCGTCGCCGACATCAAGGGCGGCAAGATCAACTTCCGCGTGGACAAGCAGGCCAACCTGCACTTCGTCATCGGCAAGGCGTCGTTCGACGAGAAGAGCCTCGCGGAGAACTACGGCGCCGCGATCGACGAGGTGCTGCGGCTCAAGCCGTCGTCGTCGAAGGGTCGCTACCTGAAGAAGATCACGGTGTCGACGACCACGGGCCCGGGCATCCCGGTGGACCCGTCCGTCACCCGCAACTTCGCGGAGGCGTAGTGAGTCGGCGCCTCAGGGCGCCTACGAACGCAGCCGACTATCGATCGCGAGGCCAACTTCGCGGAGGCCTAGCCGCCGCACTCGGCGATGCGGCGCCGCAGGAATTCGCGGCCCGGCTCGGAGCCGTTGGACTGCAACGCCGTTCGGTACCACCGCACGGCTTCGACGGGCCGTCCCGCGCGCCGAAGCAGATCGGCGCGCAGCGTCGCCACGAGATTCGACCGGCCCAGCCGGGGATCGTCCGCCGCCCGGTCCAGCGCCGCCAGGCCCGCGTCGGGGCCGTCGCGGAAGCCGATCGCGATCGCGCGGTTGGCGCGGGCCACCGGGGAGTCCGTCATCGACAGCAGCCGGTCGTAGGCCGCGCAGATGGTGACCCAATCCGTTTGCTCCCAGGACGGCGCCGTCGCGTGCAGCGCGGCGATCACCGCCTGCGGCAGGTAGGACCCGGTCGATCCCTCGGCCCGCCGTAACCGGTCCAGCCCGCGGGCGATGCGGCCGCGGTCCCAGCGGCGGCGGTCCTGCTCCTCGAGCGGCACCAGCAGCCCGTCGGCGTCCACCCGGGTCGCGCGCCGCGAATCGTGCAGCAGCACAAGGGCGGCCAGGGCGTGCGCCTCCGGCTCGTGCGGCATCAGCCCGCACAGCTCCTGCGCCAGCCGGACCCCTTCGTCACATAGTTCGTCGCGGATCGCCGACGGGCCGGCGGTCGACCAATAGCCCTCGGTGAACACCGAGTAGATGCAGCCGAGCACATGCGGTGTGCGCTCGGGCAGCAGCTCGGCGGGCGGCACCCGCAGCGGGATGTTGGCGTGCCGAACCTTGTTCTTGGCGCGCGTGATTCGCTGCCCGACGGCCGCCTCGCTCTGCAGCAGCGCGCGGGCGATCTCGGCGACGGTTAGCCCGGACACCAACCGCAGCGTGAGCGCCAGCTGCGACGGCCGGTCCAGCGCCGGGTGCGCGCAGGTGAACATCATCCGCAGCTCGTCGTCGACGACAGGGTGCGGGTCGGTGTGATCGGTGCGCGCCCGAATCTCGTCCACCACAGCCGCCAATTCCTTTCCGGGACGCACCGATTCGCGGCGCAGCCGGTCCCGCGCGCGGTTGCGGGCGACGGTCACCAGCCAGCCGCCGGGGCTGTCCGGCACGCCGTCGCGAGACCAGGTGTGCAGCGCTTCGGCGCAGGCCTCCTGGACGGCGTCCTCCGCAACCGTGAGGTCGCCGGACCACCGCGCGAGCGCGGCGACGGCCGGACCCCACTCCCGGCGGAAGACGCCGTCCAGGCCTGTCATCGACTGAGCTAGAGCGCGGAGATCCCGGCCAGCTGCCGCAACTGCACGGTCGAGGCGGGGATCATCGACGCGACCTTGACGGCCTCGTCGCGATCCGTGGCGCCAAGCAGGTAGATGCCCGTAGCGATTTCGGCTCCCTCGACATACGGCCCGTCGGTGATCAGGACCTCGCCGTTGCGCACCCGCACGGTCGTCGCCGTGGACCGGTCGTGCAACGCGGCACCGCCGATGATGCGATCGCCGGCGGCCGCATGCAGATCGGCGTGCTTGGCGGCCACCGCCTCCCACTCCGGCGTGCCTGGGGTGTGCGCGGATTCGGCCGGTTCCAGCAGCAGCGCGAGCCAGTCGTTGCCGGTGAGCTTGCGGGACAGCTCAACCGAGTGGACGGTCGGCCAGAGTTCCACGGCCCCCCACTTGGCGATCGGGACGTCGCGCGCCAGCGCCAGCGCCTCATCGAGGTTTTCCGCCTCGAACACGTAGTAGCCGCAGGCCACCTCCGCGCCCTCGGCGAAGGGCCCGTCGGTCACCATCGGCGCGTCCGGGCCGCCGGTGATGGTCGCGGCCGCGCCGGCGGGAGCCAGCGCGTCGCCGGACTTGATCGCGGAGCCGGCCTTGGCGTGGAAGCTCTCCCATTCCGCCATCGCGGCGGCCGCGTCGTCGGGTGAGCGGTCTTGCTCCTGGCCGATCAACAGGGCGAAGTACTGCATGTTCGTCACCTCCGGGTAGTGAGCGAAGCCTCGTGCTCCACTCTCTACCTACTCGACGAACGGCGCAGCCCCGATCCGACAGTCGCCGCAAAAAACTTAGGAGGCGGAGACGGCACCCGGCTTGAGGTAGGTCACCAGGCTGCAGTCGAGCAACTCGTAGTCGAAGTAGTGCTCGCAGCCGCGCAGGTACTTCATGTACCGCTCGTAGACCTCTTCGGAGGTGATTTCGATGGCTTTGTCCCGGTTGGCTTCGAGCGCGTCGCCCCACATGTGAAGCGTTCTGATGTAGTGCGGCCGCAGCGAAAGCGGTTCGGGAACAACGAAACCGGCCTTCTCGCCATGCTCGACCATCATCTCGGTGGACGGCAATCGGCCGCCCGGAAATATCTCGGTGACGATGAACTTGATGAACCGCACCGTCTCGAAAGTGATCTTCTTGCCGCGGGCGGCCATGTCGTAGGGGTGGTAGCTCACGCTGCTTTGAATGGTCATCCGGCCGTCGTCGGGCATGATGTCGAAACACCGCTTGAAAAAGTCGGGGTAGTTCTCATGCCCGAAGTGCTCGAATGCCTCGATCGACACGATCCGGTCGACGGGGTCGGTGAAGTCCTCCCAGCCGTGCAGGCGAACCTGGCGCGAGCGGCCGGTGTCGAGCGCCTCGAGCACCTTTTCGCTGCGGGCGTGCTGGTTCTTGGACAGCGTCAGGCCGATTACGTTGACGTCGTACTTCTCGACCGCGCGCTTCATGGTGGTTCCCCAGCCGCAGCCGATGTCAAGCAGCGTCATGCCCGGCTTGAGGTCGAGCTTGTCCAGGTTGAGGTCGATCTTGGCCAGCTGGGCTTCCTCAAGCGTCAGATCCGGCGGCTCGAAGTAGGCGCAGCTGTAGGTCCGGGTCGGGTCCTGGAACAGGGCGAAGAAATCGTCGGAGACGTCGTAGTGCGCCTGAATGTCTTCGAAGCGCGTCCGCGTCTTCGTCGGGCTCGGTTGCTCAGCCATTCTCGTCTTGCTCTCCTGACATCACGTTCGCCGCCTGAAGTGCGGGTATGCCGCGTGGCGGGGTCTGGCGTGCAACGATACCCAAGGTCACTTCGTGAGCGTGAATTGGTTGCAGTCGACGTAGCCGGTCCTGAACCCCTTGGCGCAGCCGGTCAGATATTTCATGTACCGCTCGTACACCTCTTCGGACTGGATCGCGATGGCCTCGTCCCGGTGCGCCTCGAGCGCCGCGGCCCAGAAATCCAGGGTCCGGGCGAAGTCCGGCTGCAGTGACTGCATGCGGGTTATTTTGAATCCGGCCCGCTCCGAGTGTTCCTCGACTTTCTCGATCGTCGGCAGCCGGCCGCCCGGGAAGATGTCGGTCACGATGAACCTGATGAACTTGGCCAATTCCATCGTCACTGGTATGCCGCGCTCAATGAGCTGCCGTCCGTGCAGCCCCGTGATCGTGTGCAGCAGCATCGCACCGTCGGCCGGCAGAGCCGCGTAGGCGTACTTGAAGAAATCGTCGTAGCGGTCAAAGCCAAAGTGCTCCAATGCTTCGATGACGACGATGCGGTCGACCGACTCGCCGAACTCTGCCCAATCCCGCAGCAGCACCCGTCGCGAACGCGTGCTGTCGACTCCATCGAGCAGTCGTTGGCAGTACGCATGCTGGTTCTTGGACAGGGTCAGCCCGACGACGTTGACGTCGTAGCGCTCTATGGCGCGTTTCATCGTCGATCCCCAGCCGCAGCCGATGTCGAGCAGCGTCATGCCGGGCTCGAGGCCCAGCTTGTCCAGCGTCATGTCTAGCTTGGCGACCTGCGCTTCCTGCAGGGTCATGTCCTCGCGCGCGAAGTAAGCGCAGCTGTAGGTGCGGGTCGGGTCGACAAACAGTGCAAAGAATTCGTCCGAAAGGTCGTAATGTGCCTGGACGTTGTCGAGATTAGATTGCGTGCGCGTGGGGACCGATGATTTGTCAGACATGTGCCCTCCCGATGGACGCACACCTTGGCCAGGTGGCCATCCCCGGGGACCCTACACCGGGCGGAGCGCATAATTTGTATTTAAGACCGCGTGCCCCGGGTTTCTGGCAGTACCGCTATTTCTCCAGAGTGAACTGGTTGACATCGATGTAGCCGATCCGGAACGCGTCGGCGCAGCCCGTTAGGTACTTCATGTACCGCTCGTAGACCTCTTCGGACTGGATCGCGATGGCCTCGTCCCGGTGCGCCTCCAGGCCCGCGGCCCACAGGTCGAGGGTCCGGGCGTAATGCGGCTGCAGCGACTGCCGGCGGGTCAACGTGAACCCCGCCTGCGCCGAACGCTCCTGGACCATCTCGATCGACGGCAACCGCCCGCCCGGGAAGATCTCGGTGACGATGAACTTGATGAACCGCGCCGTCTCGAACGTCAGCGGGATGCCGCGCTCGGCGCACTGCGGGCCCGTCAGCCCGGTGATCGTGTGCAGCAGCATCACCCCGTCGGTGGGGAGGACTCTGTGCGCGAGCTTGAAGAAATCGTCGTAGCGGTCGTGGCCGAAGTGCTCGAACGCGCCGATCGAGACGATGCGGTCGACGGGCTCGTCGAACTGCTCCCAGCCGGCCAGCAACACCCGCTTGCTGCGCGGGCTGTCCATGGCGTCGAATGACTTCTGCACGTGGGCCGCTTGGTTTTTCGACAACGTCAGTCCCACGACGTTGACGTCGTATTTCTCGATCGCCCGGCGCATGGTGGCGCCCCAGCCGCAGCCGACGTCGAGCAGCGTCATGCCCGCCCGCAGGCCCAACTTGCCCAGGGCCAGGTCGATCTTGGCGAGCTGCGCCTCTTCCAGCGTCATGTCGTCGCGCTCGAAGTAGGCGCAGCTGTACGTCTGCGTCGGGTCGAGGAACAGGCGAAAGAAGTCGTCGGATAGGTCGTAGTGCGCCTGCACGTCGTCGAAGTGCGGCGTCAGATCCTTGGCCATGGCTCTATGTTCCTCCCTCGGTGCCGGCCGGCCACCTCACTTCGTCAGGGTGTACTGGCCCACGTTGGAGATGCCTTTGCGGAAGAGGTTCGCGCAGCCGGTGAGATAGCGCATGTAGCGGTCGTAGACCTCTTCGGACTGGATGGCGATCGCGCGTTCCCGATTGGCCCGCAGATTGGCCGCCCACATGTCGAGCGTCCGCGCATAGTGCGGATGCAGGTATTCGATCTGTTCGACCGTGAACCCGGCGGCTTGTGAATTGTCGACGATGTCGGCCTCACTGCACATCCCGCCGCCGGGAAAGATCTCCGTCCCGAGAAAGCGAAAGAATCGCAGGTCGCTCATCGTCACCTTGATCCCGTGCTCGCGCCAGTACGTCTGCGGATGGGTGAAGATGCTGTGCAACAGCATGCGACCGTCGTCGGGGAGGATGTCGTACGAGCGCTCGAAGAACGTGCCGTAGCGCTCCTTGTGGAAGGCGTCGAAGGCCTCGATGGTGATGATCCGGTCGACCCGCTCGTCGAACTCCTCCCAGCCCTGCAACCGCGCCTCGGCGTGTCGTGTCGTCGGGATGGCGGCCAGCCGGGCCTTGCTGCGTTCGTAGTGGTTGCGGGACAAGGTAAGTCCGATGACGTTGACGTCGTACTTCTCCACGGCGCGGACCAGCGCCCCGCCCCAGCCGCACCCGACGTCGAGCAGCGTCATGCCCGGCTGTAGCTGCAGCTTGTCCAGCGCCAGATCCAATTTGGCGAGTTGCGCCTCTTCCAGCGTCATGTCGTCGCGCTCGAAGTATGCGCAGGTGTAGACCCAGGTCGGGTCAAGGAACAGACCGAAGAAGTCGTCCGAAATGTCGTACGCCGCTTGCGAGTCTGCGTAATACGGTTCCAACTCCGCCATTATTCGACATCCTCCCAACGCCATACCGTACAACGGGGTAAGAGCGTCCGTGAAATCACAAAAGCGCTCCGGAAACCGGCCGAGCCTGGCCTCTAGCTGGCGTCGGCGAAGTTGCTAGTCAGCACGCCGATCAGCCGATCCCACAACTGCTGAGGCAGGTCGTGGCCCATGCCGTCGAATAAGACTAGTCGAGCGCCGTCGATGGCGCGCGCGACGGCGCGGCCGCCGGAGGGTGGCATCAGCTTGTCGGCGCGGCCGTGTATCACCACGGTCGGCGCGACCGTGCGCCGGTTGTAGCGCAGCAGGCTGCCGCTGGCCATGATCGCGCTGAAATGCCGGGCGACGCCCCAGGGGTAGTAGCTGCGCTCGTAGCCCTCGACGGCCTCGGCGCGGACCTGCTCCTCGGGCGCGCGGTAGCGCGGGCTGCCGGTGATCTTGGTGACGCGCACGACGTTGTCGACGATCACGTCGAGCGGCGAGCCGGGCGGCGGCCCCTTGAGCACCGCAAGCAGGGCGCGCGGGTCGGGCGGCGGAAGGAACGGGCGATTGTTGCTGGAGAAGATAACCGCCAGGCTCTTGGTCCGCTCGGCGAATCGCGCCGCGAAGACCTGCGCGATCATGCCGCCCATCGACGCCCCGACGATGTGGGCGCGCTCGATGCCCAGGTGATCCAGCACGGCGGCCGCGTCGTCCGCCAGGTCTTCCAGCGCGTAGGCGGCCTCACCGCGCAGGCCGAACCAGAAGCGCAGCAGCCGCGGGACCAGGGGCTGGCCGGCGCCGGCCTTCGGCGTCTTGCTGGACAGGCCGACGTCGCGATTGTCGTACCGGATGACCCGCAGGCCCTGGGCGACGAGCTTCTCGCAGAACGCGGTCCGCCACAGCAGCAGCTGCGCGCCCAGCCCCATGATCAGCAGCACGGGTGGGTCGTCGACGTCACCCATGTCCTCGTAGTAGAGCTTGAGGTCCCCGGATATCGCGGCGCCGGTGCGGATTTCCATCGGGATAGCCCTAGACCTCCACGTCGGTCTGGTGCTCGCGGCTGACCTCGACCATGAAGTTGGCGAAGTAACCGGTCAGCTGCGGGTCCGACATCATCTGCCACTTCGGGGCGAGCAGCTTCATGTACCGCTCGACGTAGAGGAACTGCTTGCCGATGAGCACCAGCTCCCGGGGCAGCTTGACGTCGTAGGCGTCGGCCAGCGTCGACAGCTGCCGGCCGATGTCGGCATAGGACATGTCGCCCAGCGTCTGCATGGTCAGCGGGGTGGCGAACTTTTCGAGGTCCTTGGCGGCCTGGGCCTCGGGCTTCACGGTGCCGACGGCGCCCATCAGCACCACGATCTTGCCGGCCGAGGCGTGGTCCTTCTTCACCAGCAGCGCGTACACCAGCTCGCGCAGCAGCCAGCGGGTGCGGGGGTCGATGCGGCCCATGATGCCGAAGTCGAAGAACACGATGCGGCCCTGATCGTCGACGTAGAGGTTGCCGGCGTGCAGGTCGCCGTGGAACAGCCCGTGCCGCAGCCCGCCCTCGAAGAGGGAGAACAACAGCGCCTTCACCAGTTCGGTGCCGTCGAACCCGGCCTTGCGGATGGCGGCGACGTCGTCGATGCGGATGCCGTGCACGCGTTCCATGGTCAGCACCCGGTCGCTGGTGAAGTCCCAGTGCACCTGGGGCACCCGGATGTTCTTGCCCAGCGGGGAGGCGTGCAGGTGCGACACCCAGGCCTCCATCGACTGCGCCTCGAGGCGGAAGTTCAGCTCCTCGGCCAGGTTGTCGGAGAAGTCGGCGACCACGTCCTGGGCCGAGAGCCGACGGCCGAGCTTGGCCAGCTCGACCGCCTGGGCGAAGCGCTTGAGGATCTGCAGGTCGGCGGCGACCCGGCGGCGGATGCCCGGCCGCTGGATCTTGACGACGACCTCCTCGCCGGTGTGCAGGGTGGCGTAGTGCACCTGCGCGATCGATGCCGACGCGAACGGCGTTTCGTCCCACTTGGCGAACAGCTCGGCGGGGTCCGCGCCCAGCTCCTCGACGAAGAGCTTGTGCACCTCTTTGGCGTCGGCGGGCGGCACCCGGTCGAGCAGGCCGCGGAATTCGCGCGACAGCGACTCGCCGAACGCGCCGGGGCTGGACGCGATGATCTGCCCGAACTTCACGTACGTGGGACCCAGGTCGGCGAACGTGTTGGGAAGCTGCTTGATCACCTTCTGTTGCCACGGCCCCTTGCTGGGCAGCTTGGTGAGGATGTTTGCGGCGGCGCGGGTGACCTGCCAGCCGGTGGCTGCTACCCGGGCCGCTTCGACCGGCAACGGCACCCGGTCGAGCTTGGCCACCTCGCGGTGCTTGGTAGTAGTCATCTGTGCAGTCTGCCAAATCGAGACTGTCAAGTCCCAATTCCTGTGAGCGCGCTCACCGGCGTGGCGATCGCGAGCGCGGCGCAGCCGGGCGAAGCGGGTCGCCACTATCAGCGCAGTCGCCGAGGGCGAAGTTCTCGGTGAGCGTTTCGATGATCGGCCGCCAGACCTGTTTGGGGAGGTCGTGTCCCATCCCGTCGATCACCACGAACCGCGCCCCGGGGATGGCCGCGGCGACGGCGCGCCCGTTGCGCGGCCGCACCATCGGGTCCGCCGAACCGTGCAACACGACGGTCGGCGCGGTGATCGCCTTGCTGTAACCCAGCAGGCTACCGGTGCCCAGCACGGCGTCGAATTGGCGCAGCATGCCCGGCGGGTAGCTGCAGCGGTCGGCGAGTCGGCGCACCCGGTCGCGCAGCTCGGCCTCGGGCGGCAGGAAGTTGGGGCCGTTGAACACCGCCACGTTGCGCACCTCGAAGGCCAATTTCTCCTCGGGCGAGGCGTCCTTGGCCGGCGGATCGAAGGCCAGCCTGATGACGCGCCAGGCCGGCAACGCGGCGAACGGCTTGCCGGTGCTCGACATGATGATGCCCAGCGACGCCACCCGGGGCGGCTCGGTGGCGGCCAGGATCTGCGCGATCATGCCGCCCAGCGAGGCGCCCACCACGTGCGCCCGCCCGACGTCCAGATGGTCCAGCAAGGCCACCACGTCGCCGGCCATGTCCATCAGCGTGTAGGGCACCGGGCTGGGCCGGCCCAGCAGGTAGCGCCCGACGCGCCGGTACACCGAGCCGGCGGCCCGCAGCCCGTGCATCTTGGCCGAAAGCCCGGTGTCGCGGTGGTCGAAGCGGATGACGCGGTAACCCGCGTCGAGAAGCAGCGCACAGAACCCGTCGGGCCACATGGGCAGCTGGGCGCCCAGGCCCATGATGAGCAGCGCAGGCGGCGCCGCCGGGTCGCCGAGATCCTCGTAGTAGAGCTCGACCGGGCCGTGCGGCGTCTCGCGGCGCGCGATGCCGCTACGGATTTGACCTATTTGCGCCAGGGCTGGACCCATCCCTCGATCTGCCAATTCTCCAGCCCGGCGATCAGCTCGTACATGGTGGCGCCGTCGATGGATTCCCGGACGATGTCGGCGTGCCCGGCGTGGCGGGCCAGCTCGTTGATCACGTGCAGGATCACCCAGCGCACCGACCAGGCCTTCTGGTCCTTCGGGAACCAGGGGATGTCCTGCGGCACGGGCACCGTGGCGTCGAGGTCGGCGGTTTCGACCAGCCGCAGCGACTCCGCGTTCTGCGTTTCGAACGCCCGCAGCAGCCCGGCCAGGGTCTCGTCGGCCCGCATCACGTGCTGGTCGCCGAACTCCTTGGCGATCTGCTCGAACGGCCGGGGATCCTTCGGCGGCAGGTCCGGCGCGGCCGCGACGCGGGCCATCCAGTTGCGTTGCATGGCCGTGGCGTGCTTGACCAGCCCGCCGACCGACAGCGCGCTTACCGACGGCGTGGAGCGGGCCTGCTCGTCGGTGAGACCGTACGAGACGGCGAAATAGGCGCTTTGGTGGAACGCCAGGAATTCACGCAGGGCGTTGCGTTCGTCGGTGACGGGCGGGGCGAGTGCGGGCATGGCCCGATCCTAGGTCGAGATGCCGACACGTCGGCCGGTTGCGCCGTAAGGTGCGGGGATGCAGGTGATTTCGGCGGGCTCGACCGAGCTGTTCGTGGGGCCGCCGGACGCGCCGCTGCAGCTCGCGCGCATCGGCGTCGCGGGCTGCGCCGAGCCGACACCGATCCGCATCGATGGCGACGGCCTGAGCGGGAAGGCCATCGCCCGGCCCGGGAGCGACGTGGTCGAGGTCCCGGTCGCGGTCGAACGCCCGGTCGTCGGCGAGCGCCGGGCCGCGCGGGCGCGCGCCGGGCGCGCCAGCAGGCCATTCGAGTTCGACATCGCCGAGCCCGGCTGGACCATGTTCATGGTCAGTCACTTTCACTACGACCCGGTCTGGTGGAACACCCAGGGCGCCTACACCAGCGAATGGGCCGAAGACCCGCCGGGGCGGCAGGCCAACGGCTTCGCGCTGGTCCGAGCGCACCTCGAGATGGCGCGCCGCGAGCCCGAGTACAAGTTCGTGCTGGCCGAGGTGGACTACCTCAAGCCGTACTGGGACACCCACCCCGAGGACCGCGCCGACCTGCGCCGGTTCATCGCGCAGGGGCGCGTCGAGGTGATGGGCGGCACCTACAACGAACCCAACACCAACCTCACCAGCCCGGAGACGACGATTCGGAACCTGGTGCACGGCATGGGTTTTCAGCGCGGTGTCCTCGGCGCCGACCCGGCCACCGCGTGGCAGCTCGACGTGTTCGGCCACGATCCGCAATTCCCCGGGCTGGCCGCCGACGCCGGGCTGACGTCCAGTTCGTGGGCGCGCGGACCACACCACCAATGGGGCCCGGGCGGCGACGTCGAAGCCATGCAGTTCTGCAGCGAGTTCGAGTGGATCGCGCCGTCGGGCCGCGGGCTGCTCACGCACTACATGCCCGCGCACTACGGGGCGGGCTGGGGGATGGACGAGTCGGCCTCGCTCGCCGAGGCGGAGGGCGCCACGCTCGCGCTGTTTCGTCGGCTCAAGAAGGTCGCCCTGACGCGCAACGTGCTGCTTCCCGTCGGGACGGACTACACGCCGCCCAACAAGTGGGTCACCGCAATCCATCGCGATTGGGCGGCCCGCTACACCTGGCCGCGGTTCGTGTGCGCGATCCCGCGGGACTTTTTCGCGGCGGTGCGCACCGAACTCGCGCAGCGCGGTTGCGAGCCGTCGCCGCAAACCCGGGACATGAACCCGATCTACACCGGCAAGGACGTGTCCTACATCGACACCAAACAGGCCAATCGGGCCGCCGAGAACGCCGTGCTTGCCGCCGAGCGTTTCGCCGTGTTCGCCGCGCTGCTGACGGGCGCCGAGTACCCGCAGGCCGCGCTGGCCAAGGCGTGGGTGCAGCTGGCCTACGGCGCGCACCACGACGCCATCACCGGTTCGGAGTCCGACCAGGTCTACCTCGACCTGCTGACCGGCTGGCGCGACGCGTGGGAGCTGGGCCGCACCGCCCGCGACAACTCGCTGGCGCTGCTGTCGGCCTTGGTGGACGGTCGGGCCGGGAGAGATGTGGTCGTGTGGAACCCGTTGGCGCACAAGCGTACCGACATCGTCACCGCCCGGCTCGGCGCGCCGCTCGGCCCCGGGATGCGCGTGCTCGATTCCGACGGCACCGAGCTGCCGGCGCACGTGGAGGACGACGGGCGATCGGTCACCTGGTTGGCGCGCGACGTGCCGTCGCTGGGCTGGCGGGCCTATCGACTGGTGCCGGTGGGCGAAGCCGCCGGCTGGGAACCGATGCCCGGCTACGAGATCGGCAACGAGCACTCGCGGCTTCGGGCCGACCCGGCGCGCGGTGGCGGGATCGTGTCACTGATTTCCGGCGACCGGCAGCTGATCGCGGCGGGCCGCCTGGGCAACGAGCTGGCCCTCTACGAGGAATACCCGTCGCATCCCAGGCAGGGGGAGGGTCCTTGGCACCTGCTGCCCAAGGGGCCGGTGTTGTGCTCGTCGGAGTCGCCGGCGCGGGTGCGGGCCTACTGGGGCCCGCTCGGTCAGCGCCTGGTGGTGCGCGGCCGCATCGGTGATCAGCTGCGCTACACGCAAACCCTGACGCTGTGGAACGGGCTGGCGCGGCTCGACTGCCGCACGGCCATCGACGAATTCACCGGCGAGGACCGCTTGTTGCGGCTGCGCTGGCCGTGCCCGGTGCCGGGCGCCATGCCGGTCAGCGAGGTGGGCGACGCCGTCGTCGGGCGGGGCTTCGCGCTGCTGCATGACGGGGCGCGCTCGGTGGACACCGCGCGGCACCTGTGGACGCTGGACAACCCGGCCTACGGCTGGTTCGGCCTGTCGTCGGCGATCCGGATTCGGGTCGGCGCCGAGATTCGGGCGGTGTCGGTGGCCGAGGTGGTGTCGCCGGCGGAGGCGGTGTCCGGGCCGCTGGCGCGCGAGCTGATGGTGGCGCTGGTGCGCGCCGGCGTCACGGCCACCTGCAGCGGCGCCGACAAGCCGCGCTACGGCTGCCTCGACGTCGACTCGAACCTGCCCGACGTCCGGATCGCGCTGGGCGGGCCGGACCGCAACGCTTTTGCCAAAGCCGTTCTGGCGCAAGCGGACCCGGAATACTCGGCCGAACTCGAGCGCCAGCTGGCGGCGACGGGGCGGGGCAGGGTCTGGGTGCCAGCCGCCACGCCGTTGGCCGCGGCCTGGGTGCCCGGTGCGGACCTGCGCGCGCCCCGCGCGCTGCCGGTCCTGGTGGTCGACGCGGCTGACGAGGACGGCTTGGCCGCCGCGATCGCGGCGCTGGTCGACGACCTCGAGGATGCCGAGATCGCGGTCAACCAGCGCCCGCCGTCGGGCGTGGAACCCTTCGAATCCCGTACCGTCGCGCTGCTCAACCGCGGGGTGCCCAGCTTCGCCGTCGAGACCGACGGCACGCTGCACACCGCGCTGATGCGGTCCTGCACCGGCTGGCCGTCGGGCACCTGGATCGACGATCCGCGCCGCACCGCGCCCGACGGCTCGAACTTCCAGCTCCAGCATTGGACCCACGTCTTCGACTACGCGCTGGCCTGCGGCGACGGCGACTGGCGCGAAGCCGAGATCCCGGCGCGCAGTGCGGAATTCGGCCATCCGCTGCTCGCCGTCGTCCCCGGCGAAGGGGAGGGTGTGCTGCCGTCGACCGGGTCGCTGCTGAGCGTTGAGCCCGCCGGCTCGGTCCAGCTGGCCGCCCTCAAGGCGGCAGGCAACCCGCTGGCCGCAGGCAGTGGCCGGCCCGTCGACCCGAGCGCGGTGGCCCTGAGGTTGGTGCAGACGACCGGGCAGCGCACCCGCGTCGAACTGACCTCCGAGGTGGCCGCGGTGCGCGGGCTCGCCCACGCCGACCTGCTGGAGGAGCGACACCGACGCGCGGAACCGGTCGACCTGCACGGCTATCAGGTGGCCACCGTGCTGGCCCAGCTCCAAACGCGAAGCGCAGCAACTGGTTTCGCGCGGCTGGCGCCGGACGCCGAGGCCGCGCAGCCGCTTTATGCGCGCTACTGGCTGCACAACCGCGGACCCGCGCCGCTCGGTGGGCTGCCGGCCGTCGCGCACCTGCACCCGCAGCGCGTTACCGCCGAACCGGGCGGCGAGGTGGCGTTGCGGCTCACGGTGGCCGGCGACTGCACCGACGCCACGCTGGACGGCGAGGTGACGGTGCTGTGCCCGGACGGCTGGTCGGCCACCCCGGCGGAGCTGCCGTTCACGCTGCACGCGGGCGATCACCGCGAGGCCGACGTGGCGGTGCGGATCCCGGCGCGCGCGCAGCCCGGGCTCTACCCGCTGCGCGCCCGGCTGTGCCTGACCGGGGACGTCCCGGCGGCGTGGCGACAGGAGGTCGAGGACGTGTGCGTGGTGCAGGTCGGCGCGCACGCCGACACCCATGGGCGCGAGCTGGTGTACCTCGTCGACGGGCCGCGCGACGTCGAGCTCGCGGCGGGCACGACCGCCCGGCTGACCGTGACCGTCGGCACGCACGCCCGCGCCGCGCTGGCGCTGGAGGCGCACCTGATCAGCCCCTGGGGCACCTGGGAATGGACGGGCCCCGCCGCGCGCGGCGCGGTGCTGCCCGCCCGCGGCGCGGTCGAGCTCGGCTTCGAGCTGAGCCCGCCGCCGTGGACGGATCCCGGCCAGTGGTGGGCGCTGGTCCGGGTGGGCTCCGCGGGCCGGCTGGTGTACTCGCCGGCGGTGCGGGTGACGGTGACATGAGCACCGGTCCGGTGGCGACCGTGGCCGGCGACCCGGTGCCCGTCGACGAGGTCGACGCGGCCGAGGCACGGCTGCGCCGCGGGCGCGGGGCGGACGCGCTGCCCGCGAGAGGCACCGCGGAGGGCAGACAGCTGCGGCGCTGGCTCACCCAACTGATCGTGACCGAGCGGGTGGTCGCCGCCGAGGCCGCCGCCCGCGGCCTCACCGCCGCCGGCGCGCCCGCCGAGGCCGAGCTGCTGCCCGACGCGACCGCGCGGCTGGAGCTCGGCAGCGTGGCCGCCGCCGCGCTGGCGAACCCGTTGGCGCGTGCGCTGTTCGCCGACGTCACCGCCGCGGTCGGGGTCGGCGACGACGAGGTGGCCGGCTACCACGCCCGCCACCCGCTGCGCTTCGCCGCGCCACGCCCCGGACCCCACGGTTGGCGGGCCCCCGCGCAGGCCGCGCCGCCGCTGGCGGAGGTGCGCTCGGCGATCGCCGAGCACCTGCGGGGCGCCGCGCGCCGGCGCGCCTTCCGGGTGTGGCTGGACGCGCGACGCGCCGAGCTGGTCCGCCTCGCCCCCGGCTACGAGCACCCGGGCGACCCACGCCAACCCGACAACACCCACCGCCACTGATGGCCGCCCTCACGCTCTGCCTCGACATCGGCGGCACCAAGATCGCCGCCGGCCTGGTCGATCCGGGCGGCGCGCTGGTGCACACCGCCATCCGGCCCACCCCGCCCGGCGGCTCCGCGGAGGAGGTGTGGGCCGAGGTCGCCGCGAGCGTCGCCGACACGCTGCGCGTCGCCGGCGGCGCCGTCACCGCGGTGGGCATCGCCTCGGCGGGCCCCATCGACCTGCCCGCCGGAACCGTCAGCCCGGTGAACATCCGGGCCTGGCGCGGCTTCCCGCTGCGCGACCGCGTCGCGGCCGAGGTCCCCGGCGTGCCCGTGCGCCTCGGCGGCGACGGCGTGTGCATGGCGCTCGGCGAGCACTGGCTCGGGGCGGGCCGCGGCGCCCGCTTCATGCTCGGCATGGTGGTGTCCACCGGCGTGGGCGGGGGACTGGTGCTCGACGGCGTTCCGTACACCGGGCGCACCGGCAACGCCGGCCACGTCGGTCACGTGGTGGTCGAGGATGACGGCCAACCGTGCGCGTGCGGCGGGCGCGGCTGCGTCGAGACCGTCGCGTCCGGACCGTGGATGGTGCGCTGGGCGCGGGAAAACGGGTGGGCCGCGCCGCCCGGCGCCGGCGCCCGGGACCTGGCCGCCGCGGCAGCGGCCGGGGACCCGGTGGCGCAGCGGGCGTTTCGCCGGGGCACCACCGCGCTCGCGGCGATGATCGCGTCCGTGGGAGCCGTCTGCGACCTCGACCTCGTCGTCATCGGCGGCGGTGTCGCCAAGTCCGGGAACCTGCTCTTCGGCCCGCTGCGGGCCGCGCTGACCGAGTACGCCGGGCTGCAGTTCCTGGCAAGCCTGCGGGTGGTGCCCGCGGCGCTGGGCGGCGAGGCCGGCCTGATCGGCGCCGCCCGGCTGGCCGGGCTCGGGTAGCCGTTTTGGCTGACCGCGGGGCGTCGGGCTATCCTGGTTGCCGATCCACCGAAGACCGTCGGTCACCGAGCAATCGGTTGAAGGTCCGGGTACATCCCGGCGGCCCACGCAGGAGGACGAGGCAGCACACCGGCGCACGCCGGTGCATATTCACGCCCCGGCCGCTTCCTGCGCCGGGGCGTACTTCGTTTTGCGGCGTTCGCCGGTGAATCACCGACAACTTTGACCTCAGGAGGCATGCATGGCCCGGGCTGACAAGGCCACCGCCGTTGCAGACATCGCGGAGCAGTTCAAGGACTCGACGGCCACCCTGATCACCGAGTACCGCGGTTTGACGGTGGCCAACCTGGCCGAGCTGCGCCGCTCGCTGGCGGGATCGGCCACCTACACCGTGGCCAAGAACACGCTGATCAAGCGGGCCGCCGCCGACGCCGGGATCGAGGGCCTCGACGAGCTGTTCGCCGGCCCGACGGCCATCGCGTTCGTCAGCGGCGAGCCGGTCGACGCCGCCAAGGCGATCAAGACCTTCGCCAAGGAGAACAAGGCGCTGGTCATCAAGGGCGGCTACATGGATGGCCACCCGCTGAGCGTCTCCGAAGTCGAGCGCATCGCGGACCTGGAGTCCCGCGAGGTGCTGCTGGCCAAGCTGGCCGGCGCGATGAAGGGCAACCTGGCCAAGGCGGCCGGCCTGTTCGCCGCCCCGGCCTCCCAGATGGCCCGGCTGCTGGCCGCCCTGCAGGAGAAGAAGCCCGCCGAAGCCGCTGCGCCGGAGCCTGCCGCAGCGGCCGCCGAGGCTCCCGCGGAACCCGCGGAAGCCGCGGCACCCGCCGAGGAAACCCCCGAAGCACCGGCCGAAGCCGAATAACAACCAACCCGCAACTTAGGAAAACAAGGAAGGACCCACACCATGGCCAAAATCTCTAGCGACGACCTGCTCGACGCCTTCAAGGAAATGACCCTGCTGGAGCTCTCGGACTTCGTGAAGAAGTTCGAGGAAACCTTCGAGGTCACCGCGGCCGCCCCGGTCGCCGTCGCCGCCGCCGGTGGTCCGGCCGCGGGTGGCGCGCCCGCCGAGGCCGCCGAGGAGCAGTCGGAGTTCGACGTCATCCTCGAGGCCGCCGGTGACAAGAAGATCGGCGTCATCAAGGTGGTCCGCGAGATCGTCTCCGGGCTGGGCCTCAAGGAGGCCAAGGACCTCGTCGACGGCGCGCCCAAGCCGCTGCTCGAGAAGGTGGCCAAGGAGGCCGCCGACGAGGCCAAGACCAAGCTCGAGGCCGCCGGCGCCACCGTCACCGTCAAGTAGTTCTGCGTCGCGACAACCCCCGGGACTGCGGTCCCGGGGGTTTCGTGCGCTCACCCCGCGCCGAACGCCGCGCGTTGTGACTGGGCCACTCGCTCGGGTGAATCCCCCAGCGCGACAAACAATTTCGACGTCATCGAGCGAAGCACCGCCGCGACGGCCGCGCCGTCGTCGCCGTAGAAACCGCCCAACTCGAGCATCACGAACCCGTGTACCAACGCCCAGAACTGGGCGGCCGTGGCAATGATGACCGCGTCGTCGGCTGTGGAACCAACGGTGATCCGCCCACCGCCCACGGACCGCTGAACCACGCGCACCAAATGCGCGAAGCTGGGAATGTCCCGTTCGATTTCGGCGACCGTCAGCGTCAACATGTTGCCCGCCGGCGCGTTGATTCCATGCGCGCTGGTGCTGCCGAACATCAGCCGATACATGTGCGGCCGCTCGATGGCGTAGCGCCGGTACGCGGCTTGCAGGGCGAACAGATCGGCGACCGGGTCGTCGGTCTCGGGCACCGCCAGCGCGGCGTCGAACTGGCGCAGGCTCTCCTCGGCGACCGCGGCAATCAGCCCGCGCATCCCGCCGAAATGGGTGTAGACCGCCATCGTCGAGGTCCCCGCCGCGCCGGCCACCCTGCGGGTCTGCAGCGCGTCGGGCCCGTTTTCGTCGAGCAGCCTGACGGCGGCGTCGAGCAACTCGTCGCGAACGCCGCGTACGGCCGGCTCAAGCTCTGAAGTCATCCTTGCCATCTTCTCATCGGGCGCGTACGGTGACAATAACGCTGAAATAACAATGTTATAGGAGCTCAGCAATGACGACGACCGAAACCGTCACGTCCGCGAATCCCTATCTGGAGGGCCTGTTGGCGCCGGTGGGCGCCGAGGTGACCGCGACCGACCTGGAGGTCACCGGGCACATCCCGGAGCACCTCGACGGGCGCTACCTGCGCAACGGGCCGAACCCGGCCGAAGAGGTCGACCCGGCCACCTATCACTGGTTCAGTGGCGACGGCATGGTGCACGGGGTCGCGCTGCGCGACGGCAAGGCCCAGTGGTACCGCAACCGCTGGGTGCGCAGCCTCTCGGTGTGCGCCACCCTCGGCGAGCCGGCGCCGGACCGCCTCAACCCGCGGGCGGGCATGCTGTCCTTCGGCGCCAACACCAACGTGCTGACACACGCCGGCCGCACCCTGGCGCTGGTCGAGGGCGGGGCCGCCAACTACGAGCTGACCGACGAGCTCGACACCGTCGGAACGTGCGACTTCGACGGCACCCTGGAGGGCGGGTACGCCGCCCATCCGCACCGCGACCCGCACACCGGCGAATTGCACGCCGTGTCTTACTCTTTCGCGCGCGGTCGCACCGTGCAGTACTCGGTGATCGACAACCGCGGGCGGGCCCGCCGCACGGTCGACATCGAGGTGTCCGGGTCGCCGATGATGCACGACTTCTCGCTGACCGACAACTTCGTCGTGCTCTATGACCTGCCGGTGACGTTCGACCCGGTGCAGGTGCTGCCCGCCAGCGTCCCGCGCTGGCTGGGCGTGCCGGCCCGGCTGGCGCTGCAGTCGCTGATCGGGCGGGTCCGGGTGCCGGGCCCGATCACCGCGATGATGAACCGCAACCCGAAGCACGACGACCGGATGCCGTACGCCTGGAACCCCGGCTACCCGGCGCGCGTCGGCGTAATGCCCCGCGAGGGCACCAACTCCGACGTCCGCTGGTTCGACATCGAACCCTGCTACGTCTACCACCCGCTCAACGCCTACTCCGAAATGCGCGACGGCGCAGAGGTTTTGGTGCTCGACGTGGTGCGCTACGCGCGGATGTTCGACCGCGACCGGCGCGGCCCCGGCGACACCGCGCCAAGGCTGGACCGCTGGACCATCAACCTGGCGACCGGCGCGGTGGCCACCGAATGCCGCGACGACCGGCCCCAGGAATTCCCGCGGATCAACGAGACCCGCCTCGGCGGGCGGCACCGCTACGGCTACACCGTCGGCGCGTCCTTCCAGGGCGCCGAGGCACCGCTGTACAAGCACGACTACGTCACGGGGTCGGCCACGGTGGCCCCACTCGATCCCGAGCTTTTGCTCGGCGAGATGTCATTCGTGCCGAACCCCGCGGCGGCCACGGAGGACGACGGCATCCTGATGGGCTACGGCTACCACCGCGGCCGCGACGAAGGGCAGCTGGTGCTGCTGGATGCGCAGACCCTCGAATCGGTGGCTACCGTGCACCTGCCGCAGCGGGTCCCGATGGGCTTCCACGGCAACTGGGCGCCCTCCGGCTAACACTCGCGTCGAATAGGGGCGAGCCGCCGAGTCTCAGGTCGGGCAATTTTTGTCAGCGGTCCGATCCAAGCCTGATGCGGGGTGCCTGACGTGCGCTACAGTGACTGATGCCACACAAAAGGGCAGGTGGCGGGCACGAGCGTCGACGGAAGGATTCCCCATGGGCGTCGCAATTGAGGTGAGGGGACTCACGAAGTCGTTCGGTCCCTCGAGAATTTGGGAAGACGTGACGCTGGATATCCCCGCCGGGGAGGTCAGCGTCTTGCTCGGGCCGTCGGGTACCGGCAAATCGGTGTTCCTGAAGTCGCTGATCGGTCTGCTGCGCCCGGAGCGCGGCTCGATCATGATCGACGGCACCGACATCCTCGAGTGCTCGGCCAAGGAGCTCTACGAGATCCGCACGCTGTTCGGTGTCATGTTCCAGGACGGCGCGCTGTTCGGTTCGATGAACCTGTTCGACAACGCGGCGTTCCCGTTGCGCGAGCACACTAAGAAGAAGGAAAGCGAGATCCGTGACATCGTCATGGAGAAGCTGACCCTGGTGGGCCTCGGCGGGGATGAGAAGAAGTTCCCCGGTGAGATCTCCGGCGGTATGCGCAAGCGCGCCAGCCTGGCCCGGGCGCTGGTGATGGACCCGCAGATCATCCTGTGCGACGAGCCCGACTCCGGTCTGGACCCGGTTCGTACCGCCTACCTAAGCCAGCTGATCCTCGACATCAACGCCCAGATCGACGCCACCGTCCTGATCGTGACGCACAACATCAACATCGCCCGGACCGTGCCGGACAACATGGGCATGCTGTTCCGCCGCAAGCTGGTCATGTTCGGGCCGCGGGAGGTGCTGCTGACCAGCGACGAGCCCGTCGTGCGCCAGTTCCTCAACGGCCGGCGCATCGGGCCGATCGGCATGTCCGAGGAGAAGGACGAGGCCACCATGGCCGAGGAGCAGGCCCTGCTCGATGCCGGCCACCACGCCGGCGGCGTCGAGGAGATCGAGGGGGTGCCGCCGCAGATCACCGCGACGCCGGGCATGCCGGAGCGCAAGGCCGTCGCGCGGCGCCAGGCCCGGGTGCGCGAGATCCTGCACACTCTGCCCAAGAATGCCCAGGCAGCGATCCTCGACGACCTCGAAGGCACCCACCGGTTCAAGGCCAACGAGTTCGGCGGGTCGTAAAAATTTGGAATAACGCGATAACACGGTGCAACTTGCCGCCCCGCCCTCTTGACGACCGGGCCTAAACGGGTCAGTCTGTTGGGCAGCATGTACCCACGGGAAGTCGAGATCGCGAGCCAGCGCCGATGTCCCTGGGCTGATTGTTGTGGGTAGTTGAGGAATGCGCGGTCCTGCGCTATTGTTGGACGTTGCGCTGGCTACCTCCTGCCCACCTCACAATCGCCACTTGACCGCTAACGACACTGTGGTCTTAGCCTGAGCCCCCTCCCGCGGCTTAGCTATTTAGTTGCGCGCGTGAGATCCGGGCAGATCGTTCGCCAGCCGTACCGACAAATTGATGCGGCGAAGGCAGCCGGTTTCCCCGGGGCCGTGAGTCGCACGAGGTGCTGGAAGGACGCATCTTGGCAGATTCCCGCCAGAGCAAAGGTCGCCACCAGAGTTCCAAAAACTCAAATTCCACCAACGGCTCCGTGCCCGGAGCACCCAACCGAGTTTCCTTCGCCAAGCTCCGCGAACCGCTTGAGGTTCCGGGGCTACTCGACGTGCAGACGGACTCCTTTGAGTGGCTGATCGGGTCGCCGCGCTGGCGCGAGAGCGCAATGGCCCGCGCGGGAAGCACGGCAGGGGCCAACCCGGTGGGCGGCCTCGAAGAGGTGCTCTACGAGCTCTCGCCGATCGAGGACTTCTCGGGCTCGATGTCGCTGTCTTTCTCCGACCCCCGCTTTGACGAGGTCAAGGCGCCGGTCGACGAGTGCAAAGACAAGGACATGACCTACGCGGCCCCGCTGTTCGTCACGGCCGAGTTCATCAACAACAACACCGGCGAGATCAAGAGCCAGACGGTGTTCATGGGCGACTTCCCGATGATGACCGAGAAGGGCACCTTCATCATCAACGGGACCGAGCGCGTCGTCGTCAGCCAGCTGGTGCGCTCGCCCGGCGTCTACTTCGACGAGACCATCGACAAGTCCACGGAGAAGACGCTGCACAGCGTCAAGGTGATCCCCAGCCGCGGGGCCTGGCTCGAGTTCGACGTCGACAAGCGCGACACCGTCGGCGTGCGCATCGACCGCAAGCGCCGCCAGCCGGTCACCGTGCTGCTCAAGGCGCTGGGCTGGACCACCGAGCGGATCACCGAGCGGTTCGGCTTCTCCGAGATCATGATGTCGACGCTGGAGAAGGACAACACCGCCGGCACCGACGAGGCGCTGCTGGACATCTACCGCAAGCTGCGCCCGGGCGAGCCGCCGACCAAGGAGTCCGCGCAGACCCTGCTGGAGAACCTGTTCTTCAAGGAGAAGCGCTACGACCTGGCCCGCGTGGGCCGCTACAAGGTCAACAAGAAGCTCGGCCTGAACACCGAGCACCCGATCACGACGACCACGCTGACCGAAGAGGACGTTGTCGCGACCATCGAGTACCTGGTTCGCCTGCACGAGGGGCAGTCGGTGATGACCGTCCCCGGCGGCGTCGAGGTGCCGGTGGAGACCGACGACATCGACCACTTCGGCAACCGGCGGCTGCGCACGGTCGGCGAGCTCATCCAGAACCAGATCCGGGTCGGCATGTCCCGGATGGAGCGCGTCGTCCGCGAGCGGATGACCACCCAGGACGTCGAGGCCATCACGCCGCAGACGCTGATCAACATCCGGCCGGTGGTCGCCGCGATCAAGGAGTTCTTCGGCACCAGCCAGCTGTCGCAGTTCATGGACCAGAACAACCCGCTGTCCGGTCTGACCCACAAGCGCCGCCTGTCGGCGCTGGGCCCCGGCGGTCTGTCCCGTGAGCGCGCCGGTCTGGAGGTCCGTGACGTGCACCCGTCGCACTACGGCCGCATGTGCCCGATCGAGACCCCGGAGGGTCCGAACATCGGTCTAATCGGCTCGCTTTCGGTGTACGCGCGGGTCAACCCGTTCGGGTTCATCGAGACGCCTTATCGGAAGGTCGTGGACGGGGTCGTTACCGACGAGATCGTGTACCTGACCGCCGACGAGGAGGACCGCCACGTGGTGGCGCAGGCCAACTCGCCGATCGACGCGAGCGGCCGGTTCGTCGAGCCGCGCGTCCTGGTCCGCCGCAAGGCGGGCGAGGTCGAGTACGTGCCGTCGTCCGAGGTCGACTACATGGACGTGTCGCCGCGCCAGATGGTGTCGGTGGCCACCGCCATGATCCCGTTCCTCGAGCACGACGACGCCAACCGCGCCCTGATGGGTGCCAACATGCAGCGCCAGGCGGTTCCGCTGGTGCGCAGCGAGGCGCCGCTGGTGGGCACCGGCATGGAGTTGCGTGCCGCGATCGACGCCGGCGACGTCGTCGTCGCGGAGAAGGCCGGGGTGATCGAGGAGGTCTCCGCGGACTACATCACCGTGATGGCCGACGACGGCACCCGGCACACCTACCGGATGCGCAAGTTCGCCCGTTCCAACCACGGCACGTGCGCCAACCAGTCGCCGATCGTCGACGCGGGCGACCGCGTCGAGGCCGGCCAGGTGATCGCCGACGGCCCCTGCACCGAAAACGGTGAGATGGCGCTGGGCAAGAACCTGCTGGTGGCGATCATGCCGTGGGAGGGCCACAACTACGAGGACGCGATCATCCTCTCCAACCGCCTGGTCGAAGAGGACGTGCTGACCTCGATCCACATCGAGGAGCACGAGATCGATGCCCGCGACACCAAGCTGGGCGCCGAGGAGATCACCCGGGACATCCCCAATGTCTCCGACGAGGTCCTCGCCGACCTGGACGAGCGCGGCATCGTGCGGATCGGGGCCGAGGTGCGCGACGGCGACATCCTGGTCGGCAAGGTCACCCCGAAGGGTGAGACCGAGCTGACCCCGGAGGAGCGGCTGCTGCGGGCGATCTTCGGTGAGAAGGCCCGCGAGGTCCGCGACACCTCGCTGAAGGTGCCGCACGGCGAGTCCGGCAAGGTCATCGGCATCCGGGTGTTCTCCCGCGAGGACGACGACGAGTTGCCGGCCGGGGTCAACGAGCTGGTCCGCGTGTACGTGGCCCAGAAGCGCAAGATCTCCGATGGCGACAAGCTCGCCGGCCGGCACGGCAACAAGGGCGTGATCGGCAAGATCCTGCCGGTCGAGGACATGCCGTTCCTCCCGGACGGCACCCCGGTGGACATCATCCTGAACACACACGGTGTGCCGCGACGGATGAACATCGGCCAGATCCTGGAAACGCACCTCGGCTGGTGCGCGCACAGCGGCTGGAAGGTCGACACCGGCAAGGGCGTTCCCGACTGGGCCGCCAACCTGCCCGAGGACCTGTTGCACGCCGAGCCGAACGCTATCGTGTCCACGCCGGTGTTCGACGGCGCGCAGGAGGCCGAGCTGCAGGGGCTGCTGTCGGCCACGCTGCCCAACCGCGACGGTGAGGTGCTCGTCAACGCTGACGGCAAGGCGGTGCTGTTCGACGGCCGCAGCGGCGAGCCGTTCCCGTACCCGGTGACCGTCGGCTTCATGTACATCATGAAGCTGCACCACCTGGTGGACGACAAGATCCACGCCCGCTCCACCGGCCCGTACTCGATGATCACCCAGCAGCCGCTGGGCGGTAAGGCGCAGTTCGGTGGCCAGCGGTTCGGTGAGATGGAGTGCTGGGCCATGCAGGCCTACGGAGCCGCGTACACGCTGCAGGAGCTGTTGACCATCAAGTCCGACGACACCGTCGGCCGGGTCAAGGTGTACGAGGCGATCGTCAAGGGCGAGAACATTCCCGAGCCGGGCATCCCCGAGTCGTTCAAGGTGCTGCTCAAGGAGCTGCAGTCGCTGTGCCTCAACGTCGAGGTGCTGTCCTCCGACGGCGCGGCCATCGAGCTGCGCGAGGGCGAGGACGAGGACCTTGAGCGGGCCGCCGCCAACCTGGGAATCAACTTGTCTCGCAACGAATCCGCGTCCGTCGAGGACCTGGCTTAATCACTTTTAGGTATCTAAACCCGCAAGGGGAAAGGGAGTTACGTGCTCGACGTCAACTTCTTCGATGAACTCCGTATCGGCCTGGCCACCGCGGAGGACATCAGGCAATGGTCTTACGGCGAGGTCAAGAAGCCGGAGACGATCAACTACCGCACGCTGAAGCCGGAGAAGGACGGCCTGTTCTGCGAGAAGATCTTCGGACCGACTCGGGACTGGGAGTGCTACTGCGGCAAGTACAAGCGCGTCCGCTTCAAGGGCATCATCTGTGAGCGCTGCGGCGTCGAGGTGACCCGCGCCAAGGTGCGCCGCGAGCGGATGGGCCACATCGAGCTGGCGGCGCCCGTCACGCACATCTGGTACTTCAAGGGTGTGCCGTCGCGCCTGGGCTACCTGCTCGACCTGGCGCCGAAGGACCTCGAGAAGATCATCTACTTCGCCGCGTACGTGATCACGTCCGTCGACGACGAGATGCGCCACAACGAGCTGTCCACGCTCGAGGCCGAAATGATGGTGGAGCGCAAGGGAGTTGAGGACCAGCGTGACGCCGAACTCGAGGCGCGTGCGCAAAAGCTCGAGGCGGACCTGGCCGAGCTGGAGGCCGAGGGCGCCAAGGCCGACGCGCGGCGCAAGGTTCGCGACGGCGGCGAGCGCGAGATGCGCCAGATCCGCGACCGCGCCCAGCGCGAGCTGGACCGGCTGGAGGACATCTGGAGCACCTTCACCAAGCTGGCCCCCAAGCAGCTGATCGTCGACGAGAACCTCTACCGCGAGCTCGTCGACCGTTACGGCGAGTACTTCACCGGTGCGATGGGCGCGGAGTCGATCCAGAAGCTGATCGAGAACTTCGACATCGACGCCGAAGCCGACTCGCTGCGTGACGTCATCCGAAACGGCAAGGGGCAGAAGAAGCTTCGCGCCCTGAAGCGCCTCAAGGTGGTCGCCGCCTTCCAGCAGTCGGGCAACTCGCCGATGGGCATGGTGCTCGACGCGGTGCCGGTGATCCCGCCGGAGCTGCGCCCCATGGTCCAGCTCGACGGTGGCCGGTTCGCCACCAGCGACCTCAACGACCTGTACCGCCGCGTGATCAACCGCAACAACCGCCTCAAGAGGCTGATCGACCTCGGCGCGCCCGAGATCATCGTCAACAACGAGAAGCGGATGCTGCAGGAGTCCGTGGACGCGCTGTTCGACAACGGCCGTCGCGGCCGCCCGGTCACCGGGCCGGGCAACCGTCCGCTGAAGTCGCTGTCGGATCTGCTGAAGGGCAAGCAGGGCCGGTTCCGCCAGAACCTGCTCGGTAAGCGTGTCGACTACTCCGGCCGTTCGGTCATCGTGGTCGGCCCGCAGCTCAAGCTGCACCAGTGCGGCCTGCCCAAGCTGATGGCGCTGGAGCTCTTCAAGCCGTTCGTGATGAAGCGGCTCGTCGACCTCAACCACGCGCAGAACATCAAGAGCGCCAAGCGGATGGTCGAGCGGCAGCGTCCCCAGGTCTGGGACGTGCTCGAAGAGGTCATCGCCGAGCACCCGGTGCTGCTGAACCGCGCGCCCACCCTGCACCGGCTGGGCATCCAGGCCTTCGAGCCGATGCTGGTGGAGGGCAAGGCGATTCAGCTGCACCCGCTGGTGTGTGAGGCGTTCAACGCCGACTTCGACGGTGACCAGATGGCGGTGCACCTGCCTTTGAGCGCCGAGGCGCAGGCCGAGGCCCGCATCCTGATGCTGTCCTCCAACAACATCCTGTCGCCGGCATCCGGCCGCCCGTTGGCCATGCCCCGACTGGACATGGTGACCGGCCTGTACTACCTGACCACCGAGGTCGACGGCGACACCGGCGAATACCGGCCCGCCGCCAAGGACCAGCCGGAGGTCGGGGTGTACTCCTCGCCGGCGGAGGCGATCATGGCGTCGGACCGCGGTGTGCTGTCGGTGCGGGCCAAGATCAAGGTGCGGCTGACCCAGCTGCGTCCGCCCGCCGAGATCGAGGCGGAGCTGTTCCCCAACGGCTGGCAGCCGGGCGACTCCTGGATGGCCGAGACCACGCTGGGCCGGGTGCTGTTCAACGAGCTGCTGCCGGTGGCCTACCCGTTCGTGAACAAGCAGATGCACAAGAAGGTGCAGGCCGCGATCATCAACGACCTGGCCGAGCGCTACCCGATGATCGTGGTCGCGCAGACCGTGGACAAGCTCAAGGACGCCGGGTTCTACTGGGCGACCCGCAGCGGTGTCACGGTCTCGATGGCCGACGTGCTGGTGCCGCCGCGCAAGAAGGAGATCCTCGACCAGTACGAGGAGCGCGCCGACAAGGTCGAAAAGCAGTTCCAGCGTGGCGCTTTGAACCACGACGAGCGCAACGAGGCGCTGGTGGAGATCTGGAAGGAAGCCACCGACGAGGTCGGTCAGGCGCTGCGCGAGCACTACCCGGCCGACAACCCGATCATCACGATCGTCGACTCGGGTGCCACGGGTAACTTCACCCAGACCCGAACGCTGGCCGGCATGAAGGGCCTGGTGACCAACCCGAAGGGTGAGTTCATACCGCGTCCGGTCAAGTCCTCGTTCCGTGAGGGCCTGACGGTGTTGGAGTACTTCATCAACACCCACGGCGCTCGAAAGGGCTTGGCGGACACCGCGTTGCGTACCGCCGACTCGGGGTACCTGACCCGTCGTCTGGTGGACGTGAGCCAGGACGTCATCGTCCGCGAGCACGACTGCGAGACCGAGCGCGGCATCGTCGTCGAGCTGGCCGAGCGCCAGCCCGACGGCACGCTGATCCGCGACCCGTACATCGAAACCTCGGCGTACGCGCGGACTTTGGGCACCGACGCGGTCGACGAGAAGGGCAACGTCGTCGTCGCGCGCGGCGAGGACCTGGGTGACCCGGAGATCGACGCGCTGCTGGCGGCCGGCATCACGCAGGTCAAGGTGCGCTCGGTGCTTACCTGCACCACCGGCACCGGCGTCTGCGCGACGTGCTACGGACGCTCGATGGCCACCGGCAAGCTGGTCGACATCGGCGAGGCCGTCGGCATCGTCGCGGCGCAGTCCATCGGTGAGCCCGGCACCCAGCTGACGATGCGGACCTTCCACCAGGGTGGTGTCGGTGAGGACATCACCGGCGGTCTGCCCCGGGTTCAGGAGCTGTTCGAGGCCCGCGTGCCGCGCGGCAAGGCGCCGATCGCCGACGTCACCGGCCGGGTGCGTCTCGAGGACGGTGAGCGGTTCTACAAGATCACCATCGTTCCCGACGACGGCGGCGAGGAAGTCGTCTACGACAAGCTCTCCAAGCGGCAGCGGCTGCGTGTGTACAAGCACGAGGACGGGTCCGAGGGAGTGCTGTCCGACGGCGACCACGTCGAGGTGGGCCAGCAGCTGATGGAGGGCTCGGCCGACCCGCACGAGGTGCTGCGCGTGCAGGGCCCGCGCGAGGTGCAGATCCACCTGGTCCGCGAGGTCCAGGAGGTCTACCGCGCCCAGGGTGTGTCGATCCACGACAAGCACATCGAGGTGATCGTTCGCCAGATGCTGCGCCGCGTCACCATCATCGACTCGGGCTCGACGGAGTTCCTGCCCGGCTCGCTGATCGACCGCGCGGAGTTCGAGGCGGAGAACCGCCGGGTGGTGGCCGAGGGCGGCGAGCCCGCCGCCGGCCGTCCGGTGCTGATGGGCATCACGAAGGCGTCGCTGGCCACCGACTCGTGGCTGTCCGCGGCGTCGTTCCAGGAGACCACGCGAGTGCTGACCGATGCGGCGATCAACTGCCGCAGCGACAAGCTCAACGGTCTGAAGGAAAACGTGATCATCGGCAAGCTGATCCCGGCCGGTACCGGCATCAACCGCTACCGCAACATCCAGGTGCAGCCCACCGAGGAGGCCCGCGCCGCGGCGTACACGATCCCGTCCTACGAGGATCACTACTACAGCCCGGACTTCGGCCAGGCCACCGGAGCCGCGGTCCCGCTGGACGACTACGGGTATTCCGACTACCGCTAGTCACTCACTCAAGAAAAAGCCCCGGGTTTCGGCCCGGGGCTTTTTCGTACCCGCCGAGTGTCACGCCAGCGTGGCTCTGGCGTCCCAATGTCACGCTGGCGTGACGCTCGCGTCGGCCGCGCTTACTACACTGGCCCTCGTGCTCATCGGTTCGCACGTTCACTCCGACGACCCCCTGGCCGCCGCGCAGGCCGACGGCGCCGACGCGGTGCAGTTCTTCCTCGGCAACCCGCAGAGCTGGAAGAAGCCCAAGCCGCGTGACGACGCCGAGGCGCTGAAGGCGTCGACCATCCCGCTGTACGTCCACGCTCCATACCTAATCAACGTGGCCTCGGCCAACAACCGCATCCGCATCCCCTCGCGCAAGATCCTGCAAGACACCTGCGACGCGGCGGCGGAGATCGGCGCGACGGCGGTGATCGTGCACGGCGGCCACGCCGACGACGACGACATGGAGGCCGGGTTCGAGCGCTGGGTCAAGGCGCTGGACTACCTCGAATCCGATGTGCAGGTGTACCTGGAGAACACCGCGGGCGGCGACCACGCCATGGCTCGCTATTTCGACACCATCGGCAGGCTCTGGGATCACATCGGGGACAAGGGCATCGGCTTCTGCCTGGACACCTGCCACGCGTGGGCCGCGGGTGAGGAGCTGATTGACGCGGTCGACCGGATCAAGGCGCTGACGGGCCGCATCGACCTGGTGCACTGCAACGACTCGCGCGACGCCGCGGGCTCGGGCGCCGACCGGCACGCCAACTTCGGCACCGGTCAGATCGACCCCGACCTGCTGGTCGCGGTGGTCAAGGCCGCCGACGCGCCGGTGATCTGCGAGACCGCCGACGAGGGCCGCAAGGACGACATCGCGTTCCTGCGGGAAAACACCGGCGGCTGATCCCCGGGCCCATGCGCGGTCGGCTCACGGCGCTTCTCGGCGTGGTCCTGCTGGTCGCCGGTTGCGCGCCGTGGCGCGAGCTCCCGTCGGGCTTCGTCACCGGCACCAGCCTGCACCACCTCAACGTCGGCGGCCACGATCGCGACTATCGGCTCTACAAGCCAGCGGGAGCGCCCGCGTCGGCCGCGCTGGTCGTCGTCATGCACGGCTATTCCGGCAGCGCCGCGCAAGCCGAAAGGGGTTACGACTGGGACGGTTTGGCCGATTCGGCCAAGTTCGTCGTCGCGTATCCGGATGGGTTCGACAGGGCCTGGAACGTCGACGGGGAGGGTTGCTGCGGGCGGCCGGGGCGGGAAGGCGTCGACGACGTCGCCTTCATCAGCGCGGTCGTCGCCGACATCGCCCGCAACGTCGGCATCGACCACGCCAAGGTCTACGCCACCGGCATGAGCAACGGCGCCATCATGTCCTTCACGCTGGCGTGCACCACCGACATCTTCGCGGCGATCGGCCCGGTCGCCGGCACCCAGCTGAACGCGTGCCGCAGCCCGCGCCCGACATCGGTCTTCCACATTCACGGCACCGCCGATCGGCTCGTCCCGTACGCGGGCGGGCAGGGCTTCAGCGTCATCAACGGCCCGTCGGTGCCCGAAGTCAATGCGTTCTGGCGCAACCTCGACCAATGCGGCGCCGCGACCGCGACCACCAGCGGCCCCGTCACCACCTCGGCGGCGTCGTGCGCGGACAACCGTGGCGTCGTCCTCGTCACCGTCGACGGCGGCGGCCACGAGTGGCCGCCGTTCGCGACCCAGACGCTTTGGCAATTCTTCGCGGCGCACCCACGCTGATCATTACAGCTCTTGTGCGACTGTCGGAAAAATGTAACATGATTGCATGCCTGATACCCATGTCGTGACCAACCAGGTTCCGCGCCTGGAGAACTACAACCCGGCCACGTCCGCCGTTCTCGTCGAGGCCTTGATCCGCGAGGGCGGGCAGTGGGGTGCCGAAGAGGTGCACGAGCTCGGGGCGCTCGCCGGCAGCCGCGAGGCGCAGCGGTGGGGCGAGCTCGCCGACCGCAATCGGCCGGCGCTGCACACCCACGATCAGTACGGGCACCGCATCGACGAGATCGAGTACGACCCGGCCTATCACGAGCTGATGCGCGCGGCGATCGGCCACGGCATCCACGCGGCGCCGTGGGCGGACGCGCGCCCGGGCGCGCACGTGGTGCGGGCCGCCAAGATGTCGGTCTGGAACGTCGAGCCCGGACACACCTGCCCCGTCTCGATGACGTACGCCGTCGTCCCGGCCCTGCGCTACAACCCCGAACTGGCGGCCGTGTACGAGCCGTTGCTGACCAGTCGCGAGTACGACCCCGAGCTGAAACTGGCCACCACGAAGGCCGGCATCACCGCGGGCATGTCGATGACCGAGAAGCAGGGCGGCTCCGACGTGCGCGCGGGCACCACCCAGGCGACTCCGAACGGTGACGGCAGCTACAGCCTGACCGGCCACAAGTGGTTCACCTCGGCGCCCATGTGCGACATCTTCCTGGTGCTGGCGCAGGCGCCGGGCGGCCTGTCCTGCTTCCTGCTGCCGCGGATCCTCCCCGACGGCACCCGCAACCGCATGTTCCTGCAGCGGCTCAAGGACAAGCTCGGCAACCATGCCAACGCATCCAGCGAGGTGGAGTACGACGGCGCCGTGGCGTGGCTGGTGGGTGAGGAGGGCCGCGGCGTCCCCACCATCATCGAGATGGTCAACCTCACCCGGCTGGACTGCACGCTCGGCTCTGCCACCAGCATGCGCACCGGCCTGACCCGCGCCATCCACCACGCCCAGCACCGAAAGGCGTTCGGCGCCTACCTGATCGACCAGCCGCTGATGCGCAACGTCCTGGCCGACCTGGCCGTCGAGGCCGAGGCCGCCACGATCGTCGCGATGCGGATGGCCGGCGCCACCGACAACGCGATCCGGGGCGATGCGACCGAGGCCCTGCTGCGCCGCATCGGCCTGGCCGCCAGCAAGTACTGGGTGTGCAAGCGCGCCACCCCGCACGCCGCCGAGGCGCTGGAATGCCTGGGCGGCAACGGCTACGTCGAGGACTCCGGCATGCCGCGACTGTTCCGCGAGGCGCCGTTGATGGGCATCTGGGAGGGCTCGGGCAACGTCAGTGCGCTGGATACGTTGCGCGCCATGGCAACTCGCCCCGAGTGCGTCGAGGTGCTGTTCGGCGAGCTGGGCAAAACCGCGGGCCAGGATCGCCGGCTGGACGGCCACGTCGAAAGGCTGCGGCAGCACCTGGCCGACCTGGACAACATCGCCTACCGCGCCCGCAAGGTCGCCGAGGACATCTGCCTGGCGCTGCAGGGCTCGCTGCTGGTGCGCCACGGCCACCCCGCCGTCGCCGAGGCGTTCCTGGCCACCCGGCTCGACGGCCGGTGGGGCGGCGCGTTCGGCACGATGCCCACGGGCCTCGACCTCGCACCGATTCTCGAGCGTGCTCTCGTAAAGGGCTGAGCCCCAACGTGACTCACGCGATCAGGCCGGTCGACTTCGACAACCTGAAGACGATGACCTACGAGGTCACCGATCGGGTTGCGCGCATCACCTTCAACCGGCCGGAAAAGGGCAACGCGATCGTCGCGGACACCCCGCTCGAGCTCTCGGCGTTGGTGGAGCGCGCCGACCTCGACCCGAGCGTGCACGTCATCCTCGTGTCGGGGCGCGGCGAGGGCTTCTGCGCGGGCTTCGACCTGTCCGCCTACGCCGATCGCACCGGGTCGGCCGGGGGGACCGGCGCTTATCAGGGCACCGTGCTGGACGGCAAGACCCAGGCCGTCAACCACCTGCCGAATCAGCCGTGGGACCCGATGATCGACTACCAGATGATGAGCCGCTTCGTGCGCGGGTTCTCCAGCCTGATGCACGCCGACAAGCCGACGGTGGTCAAGATTCACGGGTACTGCGTGGCCGGCGGCACCGACATCGCGCTGCACGCCGACCAGGTGATCGCCGCCGCCGACGCCAAGATCGGTTACCCGCCGACCCGGGTGTGGGGCGTCCCGGCGGCCGGCCTGTGGGCCCACCGGCTCGGCGACCAGCGCGCGAAACGCCTGCTGCTCACCGGCGATTGCATCACCGGCGCGCAGGCCGCCGAGTGGGGCCTGGCGGTGGAGGCCCCGGCCCCCGAGGACCTCGACGAGCGGACCGAGCGGCTGGTCGAAAGGATCGCCGCCGTGCCGGTCAACCAGTTGATCATGGTCAAGCTCGCGCTCAATTCTGCTCTGCTGCAACAGGGAGTGGCCACCAGCAGGATGGTCAGCACGGTGTTCGACGGCGTCGCGCGGCACACCCCCGAGGGGCACGCCTTCGTGGCCGATGCCGTCGAGCACGGCTTCCGGGAGGCCGTCCGGCATCGCGACGAGCCTTTCGGCGACCACGGCCGGAAAGCGTCACAGGTGTAAGCCATGCCGGACATGACGGCCCGCTCGGTGGTGCTCAGCGTGCTGCTCGGCGCCCACCCCGCGTGCGCCACGGCCGGCGAATTAATCGGTCTCACTGCCGATTTCGGCATCAAGGAGACCGCGCTTCGGGTGGCGCTCACCCGGATGGTCGGCGCAGGCGACCTGATCCGATCCGCCGACGGCTACCGGCTCTCGGATCGATTGCTGGCGCGCCAGCGCCGGCAGGACGATGCCATGCGCCCCCAGACCCGGCCGTGGCGCGGGGAATGGCTGGTGCTGATCGTGACCAGCGTGGGCGGCGACGCCCGCACCCGGGCGGCGTTGCGAACTGCCATGCACGACAACCGCTTCGGCGAACTCCGCGAAGGCGTCTGGATGCGGCCCGACAACCTGGCCTCGGAGCTGGACCCGGATGTCGCGGCCCGGGTGCGGACGCTCCGGGCCCGCGACGACGCACCCGCCGAACTGGCCGGCGAGCTGTGGGACCTGCCCGGGTGGGCCGAAACCGGCCATCGGTTGCTCGGTGAGATGGCGACCGCGACGGACATTCCGGGCCGGTTCCTGGCGGCCGCGGCGATCGTGCGCCACCTGCTCACCGATCCGATGTTGCCGGCCGAACTGCTGCCCGCCGGTTGGCCCGGCGACCGGCTGCGCGACGCTTACCACGACTTCGCCACCGAGCTGGCGCAGCGACGCAACCTACCCCGACTAGCGGAGGCAAAATGAGCGACCCGGTGCGTATCGAGCGAAACGGTCCGGTGACCACGGTCATCCTCGATCGGCCGGCGGCGCGCAACGCCGTCAACGGCCCCACCGCGGCCGCGCTGTTCGCGGCGTTCGACGAGTTCGACCGCGATGACGCCGCATCGGTGGCCGTGCTGTGGGGCGACGGCGGAACCTTTTGCGCCGGAGCCGATTTGAAGTCCTTCGGCACGCCCGACGCCAACGCCGTGCACCGCACCGGCCCCGGGCCGATGGGGCCGACGCGGATGGTGCTGTCCAAGCCCGTGATCGCCGCGGTGAGCGGCTACGCGGTCGCCGGCGGCCTGGAGCTGGCCCTGTGGTGCGACCTGCGGGTCGCCGAGGAGGACGCCGTGTTCGGCGTGTTCTGCCGCCGCTGGGGAGTCCCGCTGATCGACGGCGGCACCGTGCGGCTGCCCCGGCTCATCGGGCAGAGCCGCGCCATGGACATGATCCTCACCGGCCGCGCCGTCCAGGCCGACGAGGCGCTGGCCATGGGGCTGGCCAACCGCGTCGTGCCCAAAGGCCAAGCGCGCCAAGCGGCCGAAGAACTGGCGGCAGAGCTCTCGGCCCTGCCGCAGCAGTGCCTGCGCTCGGATCGGCTCTCGGCGCTGGCGCAGTGGGGCAGGCCGGAGTCGGAGGCGATCGATTTCGAATTCGCCAGCATCGCGCGCGTCGCCGCGGAGGCGGCGGAAGGGGCCGGGAGGTTCGCCGCGGGGGCCGGGCGCCACGGGGCGGCAGCGAATTAGCCTGCCAGCCCTAGCCCTTGCTGATCGTGTTGCCCGAGCCGAGGTTGTCGACCTTCGGCTCGCCGTCCTTGTAGGTGACGGTGTTGTTCAGCCCCACCACGCTGATGCGCGTGTCGACCTTATCGATCGTGATCTTGTTGTTGGCACCGCCGATGGTCACCGTCACACAGGTGCCGGTGACGGTCAGCGTGTTGTTAGAGCCACCGACGTTGAGCGACTTGCCGTTCGCGCAATCAAGCGTGGCCGTGGTCCCCATCGACCCGTAGTTCAACGAGTTCCCGATCTCGACAGAGGCGGTCGTGCTCGCCCCACCCGAGCTCGTCGGCGCCGCGGCGCCGCTCGTCGTGGTGGCGGTGCTCTTCGTCGTGGTCGCCGTGGTGCCGCCGGGCGGATTGGCCGTCGAGCTGCAGCCCGCCAGCACTAAGGCCGCGGCGGCCGGCGCGAGAGCCAGCGCGGCCAGCCTGGCCGAGCGGTCGGTGATGTGGTCACGCATGGATCCTCGATTCCGGAGTTGAAGGTGCCGTGCCTCAGCCCGGCACCTGCTGGAGCCGGTTGGTCATGCCCAGTTCGCGTCCGCGATCCCACAGGATCGGCGAGCCGCCGTGGTAGAAGACGGTCTCGTCGTATCCGTACACGGTGATGTCGTGGGTGACCGAGTCCGCGATGACGGTGTTGCCCGACCCCATCACCGTGACGGCCCAGCAGTTTCCCTTGGCGTTGACGGTGTTCCCGGTGCCGTTGACGATCAGGGTGGCGTCGTTGCAGTCCAGCGTCTGGTCGACGCCCTGCCCGGTGACGTGCGTGTCGCCGTTCTTGGCGTCCGCGGCCGGCGCGGGGACGGCGACGACGATGATGGCGCAGGTGACCAGCGGCCCGGCGACGGTTGTCCAGTTCACTGCACGCCCCCTCTTAACACGGGTGAATCCGCTCGAATGAGCCTACGAGTTTCCCGGCCGCCGTCAACTAGAGTCATTAGTTAACCCACCCGGGATCAATCGAAGGGCGATCGCATGGCAGCTCCGGAACCGCCGTCGGCGGCTGGGCGCCAGCGCGCCGGGAAGTCGGGGTCCCGCCCGGCCAAACTGAGCCGCGACGGCATCGTCGACGGCGCGCTGACCTTCCTGGACCGGGAGGGCTGGGACTCGCTGACCATCAACGCGCTGGCCACCCAGCTGGGCACCAAGGGGCCGTCGCTGTACAACCACGTGGACAGCCTGGAGGACCTGCGCCGGGCGGTGCGGATCCGGGTCATCGACGACATCATCACGATGCTGAACCGGGTCGGGGAGGGGCGCGCCCGCGACGACGCGGTGCTCGTCATGGCCGCCGCCTACCGCAGCTACGCCCATCACCACCCCGGTCGGTACTCGGCCTTCACCCGGATGCCGTTGGGCGGCGACGACCCCGAGTACGCGGCCGCCACCAGGGGCGCGGCCGCGCCGGTGATCGCCGTGCTGGCGTCCTACGGTCTGGACGGCGTCGAGGCGTTCCACGCCGCGCTGGAGTTCTGGTCCGCGATGCACGGCTTCGTGTTGCTGGAAATGACCGGCGTCATGGACGACATCGACACCGACGCCCTGTTCTCCGACATGGTGTTGCGGCTGGCTCGTGGTTTGGAGGGGCTGGAAAGGCGCTCCGCGCACCAGCGGGCCGCACCGGACTGAGCCCCCGACGGCGGCGACCCGCGGCGCCCGGCTTCGCCGCGCTTGCGATCGCCACGGCCCCGATGGTGGCGACCCGCGGCGCCCGGCTCCGCCGCGCTTGCGATCGCCACGGCCGCTTTGACCTGCGAGACCGGCGGCGGGTATCGTGGTAGCTCGTGCCTGGCGGCTTACGGCGCCTGACGTAAGGAAGCGGATGCCGGGCTAATTCGCATGTCCACGACGCATCGGATCGAAACTCCGTGCTGAGCGCTTGCGACACACCCGGCCGCGGGGTACACGAGTTAGTCCGAGGCGGGGCAAAACTGCAGTACACAGACTTAATAGCTGAGCCAGAACGCAAACTTCGACACAGAAAGCCTCCTAGATGCCAACCATTCAGCAGCTGGTCCGCAAGGGTCGTCGGGACAAGATCGGAAAGGTCAAGACCGCGGCTCTGAAGGGCAGCCCGCAGCGCCGTGGCGTATGCACCCGCGTGTACACCACCACCCCGAAGAAGCCGAACTCGGCGCTTCGGAAGGTCGCGCGTGTCAAGCTGACGAGTCAGGTCGAGGTCACGGCGTACATCCCCGGCGAGGGGCACAACCTGCAGGAGCACTCCATGGTGCTGGTGCGTGGTGGCCGGGTTAAGGACCTGCCCGGTGTTCGGTACAAGATAATCCGCGGTTCGCTCGACACCCAGGGCGTCAAGAACCGCAAGCAGGCTCGTAGCCGCTACGGCGCCAAGAAGGAGAAGAGCTGATGCCGCGCAAGGGGCCCGCGCCCAAGCGTCCGCTGGTCAACGACCCGGTCTACGGGTCGCAGCTGGTCACCCAGCTGGTCAACAAAGTTCTGCTCAAGGGGAAGAAATCGCTCGCCGAGCGCATTGTTTATGGAGCGCTCGAGCAAGCGCGGGAAAAGACAGGCACCGACCCCGTGATCACGCTCAAGCGCGCTCTCGACAACGTCAAGCCCGCCCTGGAGGTGCGCAGCCGCCGCGTCGGTGGTGCGACCTACCAGGTGCCCGTCGAGGTGCGTCCCGACCGGTCCACCACGCTGGCGCTGCGCTGGCTTGTCAGCTTCTCGCGGCAACGCCGGGAGAAGACCATGATCGAGCGGCTGGCAAACGAACTCCTGGATGCCAGCAACGGCCTCGGGGCCTCCGTCAAGCGGCGTGAGGACACCCACAAGATGGCCGAGGCCAACCGCGCCTTCGCGCACTATCGCTGGTGATCGCCGCCCGCGATGATGCGGGAGGCCAGAAAGACAGCAACCAAGCAATCGAAAGAGTGGGAAGACTTCTGTGGCACAGAAGGACGTGCTGACCGACCTCACCAAGGTCCGCAACATCGGCATCATGGCGCACATCGACGCCGGCAAGACGACGACGACCGAGCGCATCCTCTACTACACCGGCATCAGCTACAAGATCGGTGAGGTGCACGACGGCGCCGCCACCATGGACTGGATGGAGCAGGAGCAGGAGCGGGGGATCACCATCACCTCCGCGGCCACCACCTGCTTCTGGAACGGCAACCAGATCAACATCATCGACACGCCCGGCCACGTCGATTTCACCGTCGAGGTCGAGCGCAGCCTGCGCGTGCTCGACGGCGCCGTCGCCGTCTTCGACGGCAAGGAGGGCGTCGAGCCGCAGTCCGAGCAGGTCTGGCGGCAGGCCGACAAGTACGACGTCCCCCGCATCTGCTTCGTCAACAAGATGGACAAGATCGGCGCCGACTTCTACTTCTCCGTGCGCACCATGGAGGAGCGCCTCGGCGCCAACGTCATCCCGATCCAGCTGCCCGTCGGCTCGGAGGGTGACTTCGAGGGCGTCGTCGACCTGGTCGAGATGAAGGCCAAGGTGTGGCGCGGCGAGACCAAGCTCGGCGAGACCTACGACACCATCGACATCCCGGCCGAGCTGGCGGAGAAGGCCGACGAGTACCGCACCAAGCTGCTCGAGGCGGTCGCCGAGACCGACGAGGCGCTGCTGGAGAAGTACCTCGGCGGCGAGGAGCTGTCGGTCGCGGAGATCAAGGCCGCGCTGCGCAAGCTGACGATCAGCTCCGAGGCCTACCTGGTGCTGTGCGGCAGCGCGTTCAAGAACAAGGGCGTGCAGCCCATGCTCGACGCCGTGATCGACTACCTGCCCTCGCCCCTGGACGTGCCGCCGGCCGTCGGGCACGCGCCGGGCAACGAGGACGAGGAGGTCGTGCGCAACCCGTCGACCGACGAGCCCTTCTCGGCGCTGGCGTTCAAGGTCGCCACGCACCCGTTCTTCGGCAAGCTGACCTACGTCCGGGTCTACTCGGGCAAGGTCGATTCCGGCAGCCAGGTCATCAACGCCACCAAGGGCAAGAAGGAGCGGCTGGGCAAGCTGTTCCAGATGCACTCCAACAAGGAGAACCCGGTGGAGACGGCCTCGGCCGGCCACATCTATGCCGTGATCGGGCTGAAGGACACCACCACCGGCGACACCCTGAGCGACCCGAACCACCAGATCGTGCTGGAGTCGATGACCTTCCCCGACCCGGTGATCGAGGTGGCCATCGAGCCCAAGACCAAGAGCGACCAGGAGAAGCTCTCCCTGTCGATCCAGAAGCTCGCCGAGGAGGACCCGACCTTCAAGGTGCATCAGGACGTCGAGACCGGCCAGACCGTGATCGGCGGCATGGGCGAGCTGCACCTGGACATCCTCGTGGACCGCATGCGCCGCGAGTTCAAGGTCGAGGCCAACGTCGGCAAGCCGCAGGTGGCGTACAAGGAGACCATCCGCCGCGTGGCGGAGAAGGTCGAGTACACCCACAAGAAGCAGACCGGTGGCTCGGGCCAGTTCGCGAAGGTGCTGATCAACCTCGAGCCGTTCCACGGCGAAGACGGCGCCACCTACGAGTTCGAGAACAAGGTCACCGGTGGGCGCATCCCGCGCGAGTACATCCCGTCGGTGGACGCCGGCGCGCAGGACGCCATGCAGTACGGCGTGCTGGCCGGCTACCCGCTGGTGAACCTCAAGGTCACCCTGCTTGACGGCGCCTTCCACGAGGTCGACTCGTCGGAAATGGCGTTCAAGATCGCCGGCTCGCAGGTGCTGAAAAAGGCTGCCGCGCAAGCGCAGCCGGTGATTCTGGAACCGATCATGGCCGTCGAGGTCACCACGCCCGAGGACTACATGGGCGACGTGATCGGCGACCTGAACTCCCGCCGTGGCCAGATCCAGGCCATGGAGGAGCGGGCGGGTGCGCGCGTCGTGAAGGCGCACGTGCCGCTGTCGGAGATGTTCGGCTACGTCGGCGATCTGCGGTCCAAGACTCAAGGCCGGGCGAACTACTCCATGGTGTTCGACTCGTACGCCGAGGTTCCGGCGAACGTGTCGAAGGAGATCATCGCGAAGGCGACGGGCCAGTGAGTTCGAAGGCGACGGCGAGTGAGCGAAGCTCACGAGTGAGGAGCCGAGCAATCAGCTTTAGCGCGCACGAGTAAGCTGGCCCGGTTAACACCGCGGCCGAAACCCAGAAAATCAACACTGCTTAACAAAGCACCAACAAGTCGGAGGACATAACAGTGGCGAAGGCGAAGTTCCAGCGGACCAAGCCCCACGTCAACATCGGGACCATTGGTCACGTTGACCACGGCAAGACGACCCTGACCGCGGCTATCACCAAGGTCCTGCACGACAAGTACCCGGACCTGAACGAGTCGAAGGCGTTCGACCAGATCGACAACGCCCCCGAGGAGCGTCAGCGCGGTATCACCATCAACATCGCGCACGTCGAGTACCAGACCGACAAGCGCCACTACGCGCACGTCGACGCCCCGGGCCACGCCGACTACATCAAGAACATGATCACCGGCGCCGCCCAGATGGACGGCGCGATCCTGGTGGTCGCCGCGACCGACGGCCCGATGCCGCAGACGCGTGAGCACGTGCTGCTCGCCCGTCAGGTCGGCGTGCCCTACATCCTGGTCGCGCTGAACAAGGCCGACGCCGTCGACGACGAGGAGCTGCTCGAGCTCGTCGAGCTGGAGGTCCGCGAACTGCTGGCCGCCCAGGAGTTCGACGAGGACGCCCCCGTCGTGCGGGTTTCCGCGCTCAAGGCGCTCGAGGGTGACGCGAAGTGGGTTTCGTCCGTCGAGGAGCTCATGGACGCGGTCGACGAGTCGATTCCGGACCCGGTCCGCGAGACCGACAAGCCGTTCCTGATGCCCGTCGAGGACGTCTTCACCATCACCGGCCGTGGCACCGTGGTCACCGGTCGTGTGGAGCGCGGCGTCATCAACGTGAACGAGGAAGTCGAGATCGTCGGCATCCGCCCGACCAGCACCAAGACGACCGTCACCGGTGTGGAGATGTTCCGCAAGCTGCTCGACCAGGGCCAGGCCGGCGACAACGTCGGGCTGCTGCTGCGTGGCATCAAGCGTGAGGACGTCGAGCGCGGCCAGGTCGTGACCAAGCCCGGCACCACGACGCCGCACACCGAGTTCGAGGGCCAGGTCTACATCCTGTCCAAGGACGAGGGCGGCCGGCACACGCCGTTCTTCAACAACTACCGTCCGCAGTTCTACTTCCGCACCACCGACGTGACCGGTGTGGTGACGCTGCCGGAGGGCACCGAGATGGTGATGCCCGGTGACAACACCAACATCTCGGTGAAGCTGATCCAGCCCGTCGCCATGGACGAGGGCCTGCGGTTCGCGATCCGCGAGGGCGGCCGCACCGTCGGCGCCGGCCGGGTCGTCAAGATCATCAAGTAAATCTCGCTCAGCGAAGCCCGGGCTCCCATGTGGGAGTCCGGGTTTCGTGCATTCGGGTCACGGCAACGCCTCGGATCGCGTTACCATCGGCGTCTGTTGTGTCCGTGTCGAATAACCGGTCGATTGTGACCGCAGTCGCCGTTCGTGGAGGTTGAAAGTGTCGTTCGTGGTTGCGGCGCCCGAGTACGTTGCGGCGGCGGCGAAAGATCTGGCGAACATCGGCTCGACGATCGGCGCGGCCAACGCCACCGCCTGGGCGCC
This sequence comes from Mycobacterium sp. E2327, assembly GCF_001672675.1. Classification (NCBI taxonomy): domain Bacteria; kingdom Bacillati; phylum Actinomycetota; class Actinomycetes; order Mycobacteriales; family Mycobacteriaceae; genus Mycobacterium; species Mycobacterium sp. E2327. Next base: position 16,093 of record NZ_LZKE01000105.1, on the reverse strand, counting down.
GACGTCGCAGGTGCTGGCGGCCGGTGCCGACGCGGTCTCGGCGGAAATCGCCGCCCTCTTCGGCGCGCACGCCCAGGCCTATCAGGCCATCAGCGCCCAAGCGGCGTTCTTCCATCAGCAGTTCGTGCAGCTGATGACGGGCGGCGCGACGCAATACGCCCTTGCGGAGGCGGCCAACGCCTCGCCCCTGCAGACGCTGGAGCAGGATGTGCTGGACATCATCAACGCCCCAAGCGAGGCGCTGACGAATCGCCCGCTCATCGGTGACGGCGCCAACGGCGCCCCGGGCCAGAACGGCGGGCCCGGTGGGTGGATCCTCGGCAACGGCGGTGACGGCGGCGCCGGCACCGTCCCCGGAATGAACGGCGGTAACGGCGGCCCGGCCGGGCTGATCGGCAATGGCGGGGCCGGTGGCGCCGGCTTCGCGCAGCTTTTCGGCAATGCTGCCGGCACAAATGGCGGAGCCGGGGGGCACGGCGGGTGGCTGTACGGCAACGGGGGCGCCGGCGCGCCCGGCGGGGTCGGTGGAAACGGACAGGCCTTGGGGCAGCATGGCGGTGACGGCGGCAACGGCGGCAACGGGGGCCGTGCGGGGTTGTTCGGCGGCGTCGCCGGGGCCGGCGGAGATGCCGGGCGCGGCGGCAGCGGATTCTTCGACGCGACGCATCAGGCGGGCGGCGGTGACGGCGGCGACGGCGGCCTCGGTGGGATCGCGGGGCTGATTGGCGCCGGCGGGCACGGCGGGAACGGCGGAAACGGCGGGCTGAACAACACGGGTAACCCGGGGCAATTCGGCGGGGCCAACGGCGGGTCCGGCGGCGACGGCGGGCAGGGCGGCTTCGGTGGGCTGTTGTACGGAGTCGGCGGGGCCGGCGGAAACGGCGGCATCAGCCAGGGATTGAACGTGGCGAACCAACTCGACGGCGGCTTCGGTGGCTTCGGTGGTTACGCCGGGCTGTTCGGCGATGGCGGCGCAGGCGGGGCGGCCGGCGCCTACCTGGGTGGCGGCGGCGGGCTCGACGGGCTGGGCGGTTACGGCGGGAACGGCGGGCTGCTGTTCGGCACCGGCGGCCAAGGCGGATCGTCCGGGACGGGATTCGGCGGCAACGGCGGCAATGCCTGGATCTTCGGCAACGGGGGCCACGGCGGCGTGGCCACGGGCACGTTCGGTTCCGGCGGATATGGCGGCAACGGTGGCTTTCTGATCGGCAACGGCGGTGCCGCCGGCGCGGCCACCGGCGCCCATGGCGTGGGCGGCAACGGTGGTGGCGGCGGAGTCATCGGTAGCGGCGGCGACGGCGGGTCCGGGACCGGCCTCGACGGCAACGGCGGAGACGGCGGCAACGCCGGCTACATCGGCAACGGCGGCGCGGGCGGCAACGGCACCCAATTCACCGGGACGGCCGGCTTCGGGGGCGCCGGCGGCAAGCTGTTAGGTGCGCACGGTCCGACCGGCGCCGTACTGCCGTAAATCCCGCGCATCCGGCTCCCTCGATTGCCGAAACTGGAGGCGGGTCGCGCGAGTTACTATAGATTCAGCCTATTGCGTCCGTGTCTAACGACCGGCGATTGCCCTTATTGAGCGGCCTGCCCTGGAGGTTCGGATGTCGTTCGTCTTCGCGACGCCCGAATACCTGGCCGCGGCGGCATCCGACCTGGCGAACATCGGTTCGACCATCAGCTCCGCCAACGTCGCCGCGTCAGGCCCCACGTCGGGGGTCCTGGCCGCCGGCGCCGACGAGGTGTCGGCGAGCATAGCCGCGTTGTTCGGCGCCCATGCGGAGGTCTATCAGGCGCTCAGCGCCCAGGCGGCGCTGTTCCACCAGCAGTTCGTCGACCTCATGAGCAGCGGCGGGGCGCAATATGCGCTCGCCGAGGCCACCAACGCGTCGCCGCTGCAGACCCTCGAGCAAGGGGCGACGAGCGCGCTCAGTGCGCCCGCCCAGGCGGCGGGGGTGGCCATCCAGGCCGCCACCGGCGCCGGCGGGTCCCCGGCGGCCGCCGCCGGTGTCGGACCCGGCGCGTTCGGTGCCGGCGGTAGTGGCGCGGCCGGCCAGCTGATCAGCAGCGTCGGCGCCGACCCCGCCGCGGCGGCCGCCGGAGCCGGCGGAACCTTCAGCCCCGGCGGGGCCGGCCTCACGGGCAGCCTGGTCGCCGGCCAGAACTTCGGCGCCGCTCCCGCGGCCGGTGGCAGCGGCGCGTTGGCCGAGTCCGGCGGTGCCGTCGAGACCGCCGCCGCCGAAGACCTCGGCATCGGCGAGACCCCGGTGGCGTCCGCCCCGGCGGTCACCCCCCTGGCGGGCCTGCCGACGCCGGGAGCCGCCGCCCCCGCGGCGGCCGCCCGACCCGGCACACCGGCGTACTCTCCCGCGCCGGCCGGGGCGTCCGAACCCGCCGAGGAGTGACCGGCGCTCGATCGCGCTTTGCGAGCGCCCCGCAGGCGACGGCGTTAATCTGACACGGACTTCCCAGCGAGGCGAGGAGAGACACGTGTTGGCGCGCTACCTGAAAGCACAGCTGATCGTTTTGCTGTGCGGCGGCCTGGTCGGGCCGATCTTTTTGGTCGTCTACTTCACCATGGGGTTCGGCGACCTGCTGCAGTGGATGCTCTACGTCGGCCTGCTGATCACCGTCGCCGACGTGGTGATCGCGATCGCGCTGGCCAACTTCGGGGCGAAGTCGTCCGCCAAGAACGCGGAGCTCGAGCAGAGCGGCGTGCTGGCGCTCGCCCAGATCACCGGGCTCACCGAGACCGGGACGTGGATCAACAATCAGCAGGTGGTGAAGGTGCACCTGCACATCTCCGGGCCCGGGTTCCTGCCGTTCGACAGCGAGGACCGGGTCATCGCCCACCTCACCCGGCTCGGCAACCTCAACGCCCGCAAGGTGGTGGTGCTGGTCAACCCCACCACCCAGGAATACCGCATCGACTGGGAGCGAAGCGCTTTGGTCAACGGGCTGGTGCCCGCGCAGTTCACCCTGACCGAAGACAACCGGACCTACGACCTCAGCGGGCAGGCCGGCCCGCTGATGGAGATCCTGCAGATCCTGAAGGCCAACAACATCCCGCTGAACCAGGCGGGCGACCTCCGGTCGAATCCGGTGGTGCGCCAGCAGATCCAGGCCGTGGTGCGCCGCGCGGCCGCACAACAGGCGCCGGCACCGCAGCCCGCGGCGGCCGGCGGTCCGGCGCCGGCCGGGACGCCCGCGCAACCGTCGATCGCCCAGCGGCTCCAAGAGCTGGAGACGCTGCGCGCCAGCGGCGCGCTGACCGACCAGGAGTACAACAGCCGGCGGGCCCAGATCATCTCGGAAATCTGAACTCCGAGCCGCACTAGAACACGTTTCAGTTCCGCTGCTAGCCTGTCCTCGTGGCTGCACAGGTTGGATCACTGCAAGGACGGGTGGCGTTCGTTACCGGGGCCGCCCGGGCGCAGGGACGGTCGCACGCAGTGCGGCTCGCCCGGGAAGGCGCGGACATCATCGCGCTCGACATCTGCGCGCGGGCCTCGGACACCCTGAGTTACCCGCCGGCTACGCCCGAGGACCTCAGCGAGACCGTCCGGCTGGTCGAAGCCGAGGGCCGCAAGGTGCTGGCCCGGGAGGTCGACATCCGGGACGACGCGGCGCTGCGGCAACTCGTCGCCGACGGCGTCGAACAATTCGGCCGGCTCGACGTCCTGGTCGCCAACGCCGGGGTGCTGGGCTGGGGCCGGGTGTGGGAGCTCACCGACGAGCAGTGGGACACCGTGATCGGGATCAACCTGACCGGCACCTGGCGCACCCTGCGCGCGGCGATCCCGGCGATGATCGAGGCCGGCAACGGCGGTTCCATCGTCGTCGTCAGCTCGGCGGCGGGTCTGAAGGCCACGCCCGGCAACGGCCACTACGCCGCCAGCAAATTCGGCCTCACGGGCCTGACCAACACCCTGGCGATCGAACTCGGCGAATACGGCATCCGGGTCAACTCCATCCACCCCTACTCGGTCGAAACCCCGATGATCGAGCCCGAGGCGATGATGGAAATCTTTGCCAAGCACCCCCGTTACGTGCACAGCTTCCCGCCAATGCCGATGCAGTACAAGGGATTCATGACGCCCGACGAGGTGTCCGACGTCGTCGTCTGGTTGGCCGGCGACGGGTCGGGCACACTGTCGGGCACACAGGTCCCCGTCGACAAGGGCGCGTTGAAGTACTGACCGGCGATCGTGGTATGAACTCCACGTGACTGAAAAAGGCATCGTGATCGTCGGTGGCGGATTGGCCGCCGCCCGCACGGCCGAGCAACTGCGCCGGTCCGAATACGCCGGCCGGATCACGATCGTCAGCGACGAGGTGCACCTGCCCTACGACCGCCCGCCCCTGTCCAAGGAGGTGCTGCGCAAAGAGGTCGACGACGTGGCCCTCAAGCCGCGCGAGTGGTACGACGAAAAGGACATCACGCTGCGGCTGGGGTCGGCGGCCACCGCGCTGGACACGGCCAAGCAGACGGTGACGCTGGCCGACGGGACGGCGCTCGGCTACGACGAGCTCGTCATCGCAACGGGGCTGGTGCCGCGGCGCATCCCGGCGTTTCCCGACCTGGACGGCATTCGGGTGCTGCGCTCGTTCGACGAGAGTATGGCATTGCGCGAGCACGCGTCCGAGGCGCAGCGCGCCGTCGTCGTGGGCGCCGGTTTCATCGGCTGCGAGGTGGCGGCCAGCCTGCGCAGCCTGGGCGTGGACGTGGTGCTGGTCGAGCCCCAGCCGACGCCGCTGGCCGCGATACTCGGCGAGCAGATCGGCCACCTGGTGGCGCGGCTGCATCGCGACGAGGGCGTCGATGTCCGGCTCGGCCTCGGGGTGGCGGAGGTGCGCGGCGAGGGGCATGTGGACACCGTGGTGCTGACCGACGGCACGGAGCTCGCCGCCGACCTCGTCGTGGTCGGCATCGGCTCGCGACCGGCGACCGAGTGGCTCGAGGGCAGCGGCGTCGACGTCGATAACGGCGTCATCTGCGACGAGGCCGGACGCACCAGCGCGCCGAACGTGTGGGCGCTCGGCGACGTCGCCTCCTGGCGCGATACGACGGGACACCAAGCGCGCGTGGAACATTGGAGCAACGTCGCCGACCAGGCCCGGGTGGTGGTGCCCGCGATGCTCGGACAGGACGTGCCGTCGGCCGTTGTGGTGCCGTATTTCTGGAGCGACCAGTACGACGTCAAGATCCAGTGCCTGGGGGAGCCCGATGCCACCGACACCGTGCACCTCGTCGAGGACGACGGGCGCAAGTTCCTGGCGTATTACGAGCGGGACGGGGTGCTGGTCGGGGTGGTCGGCGGCGGGATGCCGGGCAAGGTCATGAAGGTCCGCGCGAAGATCGCCGCCGCGGTGCCCATCGCCGAGGTGCTGGGCTGACGCTTCCCAAGGTCGCGATACTCGACGATTACGCCGGCGTGGCCTTCGACCTCGCCGACTGGTCGCCGGTGCGGACCCGTTCGGACGTAACGGTTTTCGACCGGCACCTGTCCGAGGCCGAGGCCGCCGACGCGTTGCGGCCCTTCGACGTGATCTGCACCATGCGCGAACGGATGGCGTTGCCGCGCACGCTCATCGAGCGGCTGCCGAACCTCAAGCTGATCACCATCGTGGGCAGGAGCCTGCCCAACCTGGATATGGCCGCGGCCACCGAGCGCGGCGTGCTGGTCGCCCACTCGGACTTCGCCAACCCGCGGTTCGCCGCGGTTCGCGACGCGACTCCCGAACTAGCCTGGGGGCTGTTGATCGCGACGGTGCGCAATCTGGCCGAGGAGCATCGGCGAATGCGCGATGGGGGATGGCAGTCGACCACCGGTATGACGTTGTCCGGCAAGACGGTTGGGCTGCTCGGCCTGGGCCGAACCGGCAAGCGCATGGCCGAATACGCGAAAGTGTTTGGCCTGCAGGTGATTGCGTGGAGCCAGAACCTCACCGAGGAGACGGCCGCGGCGGCCGGCGCCCGCCGGGTCGAGAAGGCGGCCCTGTTCGCCGAGGCCGACGTGGTCTCGATCCACCTGGTGCTCTCCGAACGCACCCGCGGGCTGGTCGGCCAACCAGAGCTGGCCCTGATGCAGCCGCATGCCTACCTGATCAACACGTCGCGCGCCCCGATCGTCGACGAGGCCGCGCTGATCGACGCGCTGCGAACCGGACGCATCGCCGGGGCCGGGCTCGACGTCTACGACACCGAACCGCCGCCGCCCGACCATCCGCTGCGGGCGCTGCCGAACGTGACGCTGTCACCGCACCTGGGGTACGTCACCCGCGAAATGCTCGGCGCCTTCTATGCGGACACCATCGAGGCCGTCGTCGCCTGGCTGGACGGGGCGCCCGTCCGGATCGCCAACCCCGAGGCTCAGAACTCGCCGAGGTAGAACCGGGCCCCCTGATCGTCGGCGCATTCGGCGGTCACGCCGTACGGCTGGCGGGCCGGCTCGGCGAGCACCGTGCCGCCGGCCTCGCGCACCCGGGCGACGGCCGCGTCGATGTCCGACACCGTCCACATCGGCACGGTCGTCGGGACGGCGCTGCCCCCGGCCGCGCCGGCCATCGGGTGGGTGCCCACCACCTGCCAGCCGTCGGCCACCCGGCCGGGCTCGAAGCTCCAGCCCAGCACCCGGCCGTAGAAGTCGCGGAAGCCCGCGGAATCCGGCACCTCGTAGGTGACGTAGGACAGCTCGCCCGGCCCGGACCCGTTGAGCTCCGGGCGCTTTCGCCCGGCCGCCGGTTCGAACACCGCGAACGTCGCCCCCTGCGGGTCGGTGGCCTCGAGGACCACGCCGTAGTCGGTCTGGCGCACTTCGCCCGCGACCCCGCCCGCCCCGGTTATCGCCGCGCGGGCGGCCCGCACGTCGGTGACGGCGTAGCAGCAGAACAGGGTGGGCTTCCGGGGTTGCGCCGAAATGCCGGTCGGCAGATCGGTATTGGTGACCCGGTGGGATGCCGGGTCGTACGTCCAGCCCAGGACGTGGCCGTAGAAGGCGGCCGCCCGATCGGTGTCGGGGCTGCACACCGAGACGTATCCGATGTCGCCGTGCCGGATGCCCACGGGGGCCATAGCGGGTCCGGACAGCATCCAGCGGTGGCCGAACGGGTCGATGACGGTCGCGTTGCGGCTACCGTGGCTTTCGTAGCTCTCGCGCTGGACGCTGGCGCCGTATTCGCGCGCCTTGGCCAGGGCGGCGTCGGTGTCGGCGACGTGCAGCATCAGGCTCACCGAAACCGCTTCGGGCGCAGGGGCCTTCAGCCCGAGCTCGGGATACTCGTCGGCCAGGTAGAGTACCCCGCCTCCGATCGCGATCTCCGCGTGGCCGATTCGGCCGTCGTCCATCACGATCGGTTCACCGACGACGACGGCGCCGAACGCGTCGGCGTACCAGGCGATCGCCGCCCGCGCGTTCGCGACGCTCAGGTAGGGCAGCGCCGCCGGGTGCGGGGCGATCTGAGTCGCAATGCCGCTCATGACAACTCCTTCCGGTAGGGACATCGCGGATTCCAGCCGCCGGCGCAGCCGCGCGGCGAAACCCGGATCTGGTTGCACCGGAAGGTCGTCGGCGCGCAGCACGTCCAGCGGATCGTCGTGCCGACTCATAGCGTGCCTCCTTCCGGATACTGTTCTTTGAAGGCCCGGCGGGCCCGCACCAGGAGCGCCTCGGTGGCGTGCACGGTGCGCCCAATCAGCTCGGCGCACTCGCCGACCGAGCAGTCGTCCATGTAGCGCAGCACCAGCACGGCGCGGTGCGGCTCGGCCAGCCGGGCCAGCACCGCCTCGGCGACCATGCGGTCCAACTCGGCGTCCCAGTCGTCGACCGCGTCCGCCGGCTCTGGCGGTTCGGCGACCGGCACGGTCAGCCGGTGCGCGCCGCGCCGATAGTGGTCGGCCAGCTTGTGGCGTGCCACCCCGAGCAGCCACGGAATCGACACCGGCGGCGGATCGCTCTTCCTCGCCGCGTCCATGGCCGCGAGAAACGTCTCCGACGTCAGGTCCTCCGCCGTCACGCGATCACCGCAGCGGCGGACGAAGTACCCGTACACCACGGGCAACGCCTCGTCGTACAGCTCGAGCAACGCGCATCGAGCGTCGGACCTCGGATCCGCTTCGGCGCTCACACCTATATAGTCGCCGCGGCCTGCCGAACTCCGACGGGGGCGGAGGAAAAAAACTTACTGCCAATTCACCGGCGGGCCGTGCGGATGGCATTCGGCGAGGACGGCCGCCGCACCGCCGGGCCAGCTGCGGGCCCGCACCAAAAACCGGATCGGCGTGCCCGGCCCGTCGCGCGCCGGCTCCAGCGTCAGGTGCGCGAACGGCGACCGGGCGTCGGCCCGCCCCCCGAGCGCCTCGATCCCGGCGCGGACCGCAGCGCGCTCGTCGTCGGACAGGTACTGCCAGGTGATCGAATGCCACAGCACCGTCAGCGCGCCGGCGGCGAGGGTAATGCCGGCCACCGCCTCGGCCGCCGTCCGGCGCTCGAGGGCCGCCGGGACGGTCCGGGCGACGGCGATGGCGCCGCGCAGCCGGCGCAACCGGGCGTCCTGGTCGGGCCAGACGTAGCTCAACGCGGTCACTTCCCCCTCGGCGCCGGTGACGTCGATGGGCGCGATGTCGTAGCCGTTTCGCTCGACGATGCGCAGGGCGCCGTCGGGCGGCGGGGCGCCGCGCCAGGCGTCGTCGATGGTGACCGGCGAGTCGGGCGGCCCCCATCGGCCGCCCCTGAGGCCGGACCCGTAGCGGTAGTGGTAGTGGTCGGCGCGCATGTTCAGGCCCGCACTCGATCCGATCTCGAAAAGCCTTATCGGCAAATCGAATCCGCAATTGAGCCGCAGCAGTCCACCGATCAGCGCGGCGGACCGGCCCACCTCGTTGGTCTGCGGCGGCTGCTGCAGCGCGGCGCGCAACGCGTCGGTGTTCTCCGCCGCGGTGCGCAGGATTTCGGGCCACGCGTTCGCCGCGTCCCAGGCGCCGCCGGTGCTGGGATACCAGCGGCGCAATTGCGGCGCCCGGCCGTCGAGCACCAACCGGTGCAGCCCGCCGAGCAGCCGCAACGGCACCGCGTGGCGCGAGGGCGCGTCCTCGTGGCCGGCCAGCACGGTCGCGAAGACTCCGCCCGCCTCGACATCGCCGGCCACCAGCTCGAAGAGCTCCCCGTACATCGGGGAGCCGGAGCCCGCGCAGAATCGGCCCTGCGAGCGCAGCATGTGCAGCAGGTGCTCGGTGCCCCCGCTCATCGGTCCAGCCGTTCCAGCCCGGCGCCGACGACGTCGAACGCGTTGCCGAGCGCGGTGGGCAGCGGGACGGATTCGTCGGAGAGCCAGTGCTCGTAGGCGCTCAGCGCGACCCCGAGCATGGTCCAGGCGACGGTCTGCGGCAGTGGGTCGGTGGTCTTGACGCCCAACCGGTGGGCCACGAAGCCCGCCATCACCTCACGCCAGCCGGCGTACATCGTCATCGAATACGCTTGCAGCTCCGCGGTTTCCAGGATGACCCGCATGCGCTGGCGGTGCCGGACCGTCTCGCACTCGTCGAAGGTGTTGAACGCCAACAGCGCCCCGCGCAACGCCTCGTCGAGGGGCACCCGCGCGTCGACGTTGTCGAGCAGCTCTCGCAGGTGCGCGAGGTGGGCGTCGAAATCACCCCAGAGGATCGCGTTCTTGGAGGCGTAATAGCGAAACAGCGTGCGGCGGGCGATGCCGGCCGCGTGCGCGACGTCGTCGACGCTCACCTCGTCGAATCCCCGGGCCGCGAACAACTCGAGGGCCACGTCGGTGATCTGCCCCGGCGTCGTCGAGCGGCGTCGGCCCACCCGCGGCTGCGGCATGTCAGACCCGCCCTTCCATTGCGGCACTCGATGCCATATTGTGTCCAGAACGATCCATCCTTGTCGAGTCCCAACGGGAGGAAAAGTTCCATGGAGCACGAAAACGAGACCGAGACCGAGCTCGTCACCGAGACCCTCGTGGAAGAGGTGTCCATCGACGGGATGTGCGGGGTCTACTGATCCGCGTGTTCGATCCCGACCGCGGCTGGCGGTTGCACCCGCAGGTGGCGGTTCGGCCGGAGCCGTTCGGCGCGCTGCTGTACCACTTCGGGACCCGCAAGCTGTCCTTCCTGAAGAACCGCACCATCCTCACGGTGGTGCGGTCGCTGGCCGACCATCCCGACGTCCGGTCGGCCTGCCGTGCCGCCGGCGTGGACGACCCGGGGCAGGGACCGTACCTGCACGCGCTGGGTGTGCTGGCGGAGTCAAACATGTTGGTAGCCAAGGAGACCGAATGACTGTCGCTGTTCCGCGGCTCATCGAACAGTTCGAGCGCGGCCTGGACGCCCCGATCTGCCTGACGTGGGAGCTGACCTACGCGTGCAACCTGGCGTGCGTGCACTGCCTGTCCTCGTCGGGCAAACGGGATCCGCGGGAGTTGTCCACGCGCCAGTGCATGGACATCATCGACGAGCTGGAACGCATGCAGGTGTTCTACGTCAACATCGGCGGCGGCGAACCCACCGTGCGGCCCGACTTCTGGGAGCTGGTCGACTACGCGACCGCGCACCACGTCGGCGTGAAGTTCTCCACCAACGGCGTCCGCATCACCCCGCAGGTCGCCGCCCGCCTGGCCGCCAGCGACTACGTCGACGTCCAGATCTCGCTCGACGGCGCCACCGCGGAGGTCAACGACGCCGTGCGCGGCGCCGGCTCGTTCGCGATGGCGGTGCGCGCGCTGGAGAACCTGGCCAGTGCAGGCTTCAAAGACGCGAAGATCTCGGTCGTCGTGACCCGGCACAACGTCGACCAACTCGACGAATTCGCCGCGCTGGCAAGCCGTTACGGCGCCACCCTGCGGATCACCCGGCTGCGGCCCTCCGGTCGGGGCGCGGACGTGTGGGAAGAGCTGCACCCCACCGCCGCGCAGCAGGTCCAGCTCTACGACTGGCTGGTCGCCAAGGGGGAGCGGGTGCTCACCGGCGACTCCTTCTTCCACCTCGCGCCGCTCGGCTCCTCCGGCGCCCTGGCCGGATTGAACATGTGCGGCGCCGGCCGGGTCGTGTGCCTGATCGACCCGGTGGGCGACGTCTACGCCTGCCCGTTCGCCATCCACGACCGCTTCCTGGCCGGAAACATCCTGTCCGACGGGGGATTTGACAACGTCTGGAAGAACGCACCGCTGTTTCGCGAGCTGCGCGAACCGCAGTCGGCCGGGGCCTGCAGCAGCTGCGGGCACTACGACAGCTGCCGGGGCGGATGCATGGCGGCCAAGTTCTTCACCGGCCTGCCGATGGACGGGCCCGATCCCGAATGCGTGCAAGGCCATAGCGAGCAGGCCCTGGCGCGCGACCGCACCACCCCGCGGCCCCGCGCCGACCATTCCCGGAAGACGAGCGGGCCGGTGCTCCTGAAACTCTCGCGCCCCCCGGCGCGGCTGTGCAACGAAAGCCCCGTCTAGCCATGGCCGACCAATGGTTCGAAACGGTCGCCATCGCCCAGCAGCGCGCGAAGCGGCGGTTACCGAAATCCGTTTATTCGGCGCTGCTTGCGGGCAGCGAAAAAGGCATCACCGTCGCGGGCAACGTCGAAGCGTTCAGCGAACTCGGATTCGCGCCCCACGTCGTCGGCGCCCCGGAAAAGCGCGACCAATCGACTACCGTTATGGGGCAGGATATTTCGTTGCCGGTGGTCATTTCGCCAACCGGCGTCCAGGCGGTCGACCCGGACGGCGAGGTGGCCGTCGCACGGGCGGCGGCGGCGCGGGGAACGGCGATGGGGCTTTCCTCGTTCGCCAGTAAACCGATCGAAGAGGTCATCGCCGCCAACCCCAAATTGTTCTTCCAGGTGTACTGGCTCGGCGGCCGCGACGCCATCGCCGAGCGCGTGGAACGCGCGCGCCAGGCCGGTGCGGTCGGCCTGATCGTCACCACCGACTGGTCGTTCTCGCACGGGCGCGACTGGGGCAGCCCGAAGATCCCCGAACAGATGAACCTGCGCACCATCCTGCGCCAGTCTCCGGAGGCGGTCTTCAAGCCCCGCTGGTTGTGGAAGTACGGCAAGACCCTGCGCCCGCCGAACCTGCGGGTGCCGAACCAGGCGCGCCGCGGCGAGCCCGGCCCGCCCTTCTTCGCCGCGTACGGCGAATGGATGGGCACGCCGCCGCCGACCTGGGACGACATCGCCTGGCTGCGCGAGCTGTGGGGCGGACCGTTCATGCTCAAGGGCGTGATGCGTGTCGACGACGCGAAAAGAGCTGTGGACGCGGGTGTTTCGGCGATCTCGGTGTCGAATCACGGTGGCAACAACCTGGACGGCACCCCGGCCTCGATCCGCGCCCTGCCCGCGGTGGTCGCGGCGGTCGGGGACCAGGTCGAGGTGCTGCTCGACGGCGGCATCCGCCGCGGCAGCGACGTCGTCAAGGCGGTGGCGCTCGGGGCGCGGGCGGTGATGATCGGCCGCGCGTACCTGTGGGGCCTCGCGGCCGGCGGGCAGGCCGGGGTGGAGAACGTCCTGGACATCTTGCGCGGCGGCATCGACTCGGCCTTGATGGGCCTGGGGTGCTCCTCGGTTCACGACCTCACCCCGGACGACCTGTTGGTGCCGGACGGCTTTGCGCGGGCGCTCGGGGTGCCGCCCGCATAAATCTGGGCCTAAATCTGGGTATGTCGGGTGCCTTTCCCAGGATTTGAGCATGGGCCGTTTTCACCAACACCGCGAAATGGCCCTCTAGCGTGAATCGACGGCGGCGAAAATTGTGGTACTTGCGAGGCAACCGTGACGAACGAGCCATCAAATTCGACCGCTTGGTGAACAGCCCGGAAAAAAATAATTTTGTAGGGTCAACAATTGGTGCACGCCAGGTGAATTCGTCCTACCATCAGCCAGTGCCCGTACTCGGCGAATTAGCAACGATGGCGTCGAGCCAGCTATTCGGCACCTCGCCGTCATTAATGGTCCCGGTGGGATCGACCGAACAACACGGTCCGCACCTCCCGCTGGATACCGACACCCAGATCGCGACGGCGGTCGCGCGGGGGGCCAGGGCCCGCCTGGAACAGGACTGGCTGGTCGCGCCGGCCATCGCCTACGGCGCCAGCGGCGAGCACCAAGACTTCGCCGGGACGATCTCGATCGGCACCGCGGCCCTGACGACGCTGCTGGTGGAGTACGGCAGGTCAGCGGCTTGCTGGGCCCCGCGGTTCGTGTTCGTCAACGGGCACGGCGGCAATGTCGGCGCCTTGCGCGGCGCGGTGAGCGCGCTGCGGGCCGAGGGCCGGGACGCCGCCTGGTGCCCCTGCGTCGCCGCCGGCGGCGACGCCCACGCCGGCCATACCGAAACATCGGTGTTGCTCCATATCTCGCCGGCCGACGTGCTGACCGACCGGTGGCTCAGCGGCAACCGGGCGCCGTTGGCGGAGTTGCTCCCGTCGATGCGCCGCGGGGGAGTCGCGGCGGTCAGCCGGGTCGGGGTGCTGGGGGACCCCACCACCGCGACGGCCGCCGAGGGCAAGCGCATTTTCGCCGAGATGGTCGACGAGTGTGTCCGTCGGGTCGCCCGGTGGTCGCCCGGGCACGACGGGAAGCTGACATGACGGCAACGCGATTGCCGGACGGGTTCGCCGTTCAGGTCGACCGCCGCGTGCGGGTGCTCGGCGACGGTTCCGCCTTGCTGGGTGGCTCACCGACGCGCCTGCTGAAGTTGGCCCCCGCCGCCCAGAGCATGCTGTCCGACGGCCGGCTGAAGGTCCGCGACGACGTCAGCGCCCAGCTGGCCCGCACCCTGCTCGACGCCACCGTGGCGCACCCGCGCCCCGCGGGCGGCCCGTCGCACCGCGACGTCACCGTGGTAATTCCGGTCCGGGACAACGTTTCCGGGGTGCGCCACCTGGTCAGCTGTCTGCGCGGATTGCGCGTCATCGTGGTCGACGACGGTTCGTTCCCGCCGATCGAGCCGGAAGACTTCATCGGCGCGCACTGCGACGTCCAGGTGCTGCGCCACCCCCGCAGCCGGGGTCCGGCCGCGGCGCGCAACACCGGGCTGGCCGCCTGCACGACCGACTTCGTCGCGTTTCTCGACTCCGACGTCACGCCGCGCCGCGGCTGGCTCGAGGCCCTGCTCGGCCACTTCTGCGATCCGACGGTTGCGCTGGTCGCGCCGCGCATCGTCGGCCTGTCGCACAGCGAGAACGTGGTCGCCCGCTACGAGGCGGTGCACTCGTCGCTGGACCTCGGGGAGCGCGAGGCCCCGGTGCTGCCCCACAGCACGGTGTCCTACGTTCCCAGCGCGGCGATCATCTGCCGCCGCTCGGCCATCCGTGACGTCGGGGGCTTCGACGAGACGATGCAGTCCGGCGAGGACGTCGACCTGTGCTGGCGGCTGATCGAGGCGGGCGCGCGGCTTCGCTACGAGCCGATCGCCCAGGTCGCCCACGATCACCGCACCGAATTACGGGATTGGCTCGCGCGCAAGGCTTTTTACGGCGGCTCGGCGGCCCCGCTGTCCGTGCGTCACCCGGACAAGACGGCCCCGGTGGTGATCTCCGGCTGGGCGCTGATGGCCTGGATCCTGGTGGCGCTGGGGACGAGCCTCAGCCAGCTCGCCTCGATCGTCGTCGCCCTGGTGACCGGCCGGCGGATCGCCAAGGCGATGCGCGGCGCCGAGACTTCGCTCGTGGACGTCCTCACGATCGCGACCCGCGGCCTGTGGTCGGCGGCGCTGCAGCTGGCGTCGGCCCTGTGCCGGCACTACTGGCCGCTGGCCTTGGTAGCTGCGATCCTGTCGCGCCACTGCAGACGCGTCGTGCTGGTGGCCGCCGTCATGGACGGCGTGGTGGACTGGCTGCGCCGCCGGGACGCCACCGGCGACGAGGCCGAACCCATCGGCCTGCTGACCTACGTGTTGCTCAAGCGCGTCGACGACCTGGCCTACGGCCTCGGGCTCTGGTGGGGTGTGGCCCGCGAACGCAACGTGCGGGCGCTCAAGCCGCAGATTCGCACATAGCGGTTTCGACGCCCCTTGACCGCAGCCGCCCCGCACAGCGATGTGCTGATCGTCGGCGCCGGCAGCGCTGGTTCGGTTGTCGCCGAACGCCTTTCCGCCGATCCCGCCCGCACCGTCACCGTGCTGGAGGCCGGCCCCGCGCTGGCCGACCCGGAGTTGCTGGCCCTGACCGCCAACGGGTTGCAACTGCCGATCGGGGTCGGCAGCCCGCTGGCCCGGCGCTACCTGACCACGCTGACCGATCGGCACGCCCTGAAGCTGCCGATCGTGCGCGGCGCCACCGTCGGCGGTTCGGGCGCGATCAACGGCGGCTACTTCTGCCGCGCGCTACCGCGCGACTTCGACCGCGCCGGGGTGCCCAGCTGGGCATGGTCGGACGTGCTCGAGCACTTCCGCGCCATCGAGACCGACCTCGATTTCGACGGCCCCGCCCACGGCCGGGCCGGGCCGATCCCGGTGCGCCGAACCCGCGAAATGACCGGTACCACGGAAGCTTTCATCGCGGAGGCGGAACGCGCCGGGTTTGGGTGGATCGACGATCTCAACGATGCTGGGCCGGAACTGGTTTCGGGGCTGGGGGCGGTCCCGCTCAATATCGTCGATGGCGTGCGCACCGGATCGGGTGCCGCGTACCTGCTGCCGGCGCTCGGGCGGCCCAACCTGACATTGCTGGAGCGGACCCGCGCGGTGCGACTGCGTTTCGCGGGCGCCACGGCGGTGGGTGTCGAGGTGATCGGCCCGCAGGGCGGGGCGACGGTTTCCGCCGATCGAATAGTGTTGTGCGCCGGGGCGATTGAGTCGGCGCACCTGCTGATGCTTTCCGGCATCGGCGACGAAGCAATGCTGCGCGCCGCGGGCGTCCCGGTGGTGGCGCCGCTGCCGGTCGCGACGTCGTGCAGCGATCACCCCGAATGGGTGTTGCCGACGAACTGGGCCGTGGCTCCCGGCCGGCCCGTGGTGGAGGTCGTGCTCAGCACCGACGACGGGATCGAGATCCGGCCGTACACGGGCGGATTCGTCGCGATGACCGGCGACGGCACCGCCGGACACCCCGACTGGCCGCACATCGGGGTGGCGCTGATGCGGCCGCGGG